>CAZNTY010000287.1:0-3836 GCA_964576085.1 uncultured Undibacter sp.
CGCGCATGATCGAGGTGCCTTCCGGCACCGTGATCGCGTGGCCGTCGATGGTCAGCGTGACCTGCTTCGCCGCCTTGGAGCGCGGCGTGCCGTAGTCTCCCTCATGCACGAGTGACATGGCGTGCCTCCTATTCAGCGGCCTGGAGCGCCTTGCGCTCCGCGCCGAAATCTTCCGGGAAATGGGTGAGCGCGCTCATCACCGGATATGGCGTGAAGCCGCCCAGCGCGCAGAGCGAGCCGAATTTCATGGTGTTGCAGAGGTCCCGCAGCACCTCGATATTGGCCGCGCGGTTCTCGTCGCGGTTGATGCGGTCGACCGTCTCGACGCCCCGCGTCGCGCCGATCCGGCAGGGTGTGCACTTGCCGCAGGACTCGACCGCACAGAACTTCATCGCGAAGCGCACCTGTTTGGCCATATCGACCGTGTCATCGAATACCACGATGCCGCCGTGGCCGATCAGGCCGTCGCGCGCCGCAAACGCCTCGTAATCGAATGGCGTGTCGAAGAGCGCGCGCGGAAAGTAGGAGCCGAGCGGACCGCCGACCTGCACCGCCCGCACTGGGCGGCCGGTGAAGGTGCTGCCGCCGATGTCATCCACCAGTTCGCCGAGCGTGATGCCGAACGCCGTCTCGAACAGGCCGCCGTGCTTGACGTTGCCGGCAAGCTGGACCGGCATGGTGCCGCGCGACTTGCCCATGCCGAAGTCCTTGTAGAACGCGGCGCCCTTCTCCAGGATCACCGGGACCGAGGCAAACGACAGCACGTTGTTGATGACGGTCGGCTTGCCGAACAGTCCCTGGAATGCCGGCAACGGCGGCTTCGCGCGCACGATCCCGCGTTTGCCCTCGATGCTTTCGAGCAGCGAGGTCTCCTCGCCGCACACATACGCGCCAGCGCCGACCCGGACCTCGATGTCGAAATCGTGGGAGGAGCCGCCGATTTTCTTGCCGAGCAGCCCGCTCCGGCGGGCGGCGCTACAGGCCACGCGCATGGTAGCGATGGCATGCGGGTATTCCGAACGGATGTAGATGTAACCTTTGTTCGCGCCGGTCGCGAAACCTGCGATCGCCATCCCCTCGATGAGCACGAAGGGATCGCCCTCCATGATCATGCGGTCGGCGAAGGTGCCGCTGTCACCCTCGTCGGCGTTGCAGACGATGTATTTCTGATCGGCCGCGGTGTCGGCGACGGTCTTCCACTTGATGCCGGTCGGGAATCCCGCGCCGCCGCGTCCGCGCAGGCCGGACTGGAAAACGGCTTCGATGGTGGCTTCCGGACCGAGGACGATGGCCTGCGCCAAGCCTTTGCAGCCGCCGTGAAAACGATAATCATCGAACGAGCGAGGTTCGACAACGCCGCAGCGGGCGAAGGTCAGCCGGGTCTGCCGCTTCAGCCAGGGAATGTCGCCGGCAACGCCTTGGTTGAGCGGATGCTCGCCATTGCCGAGCAACGCGTCGAGCAGGCTCGGCACGTCGCTTGACGTGACGGGACCGTAGGCCACTCGGCCGGCCGAGGTCTGTACCTCAACCATTGGCTCGAGCCAGTAGAGCCCGCGCGATCCGGTGCGGATGATCTCGATCGCAATCTTGCGCGTCTGTGCGGCCAACTCTATCGCAGCAACGACATCGTCGGCGCCCACAGCAACGGCGCCGGCATCGCAAGGAATGAAGATACGCAGGCTCATCGCTGCGTCTTCGCGATCAGCGCATCGAGCCGCGTCTCGTCGAGGCGGCCGTGGACGCGGCCATCGAGGATTGCCGATGGCGCGCAGGCACAGAGGCCGAGGCAGTAGACTGGCTCAAGCGACACGCTACCGTCGGCGGCGGTCTCGCCAAGCGAGATGCCGAGCCGCTGCTCGGCGCGTGTGGCGATGGCATCTCCGCCTGCAGCCTGACAGGCCTCGGCGCGGCAAAGTTTGAGTACATGCCGGCCTGCCGGCTTGCAGCGGAAGTCGTGATAGAAAGTGACGACACCGTGCACCTCCGCGCGCGTGATGTTCAGCGCTTCTGCGATCAGCGGCTCGGCAGCCTCGTCAATGTAGCCGAACTCTTCGACGAACGCGTGCAGGATCGGCAGCAGCGAACCTTGCTGTCCGGCATGCGCTGAGATCAGTGCGCTGCCGCGCTCCACATTCCATGGCTCGTAGTCCGACACGGCATCCTGCTGCGCTGTTTAGAACACCACAGAAGTGCAAGTGTCGCGCTCCCGCTTCAATAGGCCGAACCCAATGGCACGATCCGGATTTTCGATCAGCATCAATCGGCCATCTGCATGACGCGATCAGCCATTTGAGTTGATCGCGAAGAAAGCCAAGCCGGCAGATGGCCTTCGCAGTCAGACCTTCGGACGCCGAATCATCTCGCGGTGGACGTCTGCCAAGACAGAGACCCGCTCGAGCGGAAACGGCAAGGCACCGCTATGGTGTGCTGGAACCCGGCAGCCAGCCTGCGGCGCAGAACAGGCAGAACAGAAGGTGCACCGATTTGTCCATTTTTCTCGGCGGATTGGGTCGCAAAATGGTAGCAAACCGGATGTTGCTTGATCTTTGCGGGACGTGACTTACAACAAATTCAACGGCTTGCCGGATTAGCTCAGCGGTAGAGCAGCGGTTTTGTAAACCGAAGGTCGGGGGTTCAATCCCCTCATCCGGCACCAGTTTCGGGAGACTGCGATGCGCGCCATCACGCTCGACGAGGCGGTTCGGATCATCAACGAGACCTTCGCCGAGGCGAAACGCCGCAACGCAGCCCCCCTCACCGCCGTGCTGCTCGACGCCGGTGGCCGCATGAAGGCCGCGCTGAAGCAGGACGGCTCGGCGCTACTGCGTTTCGAGGTCGCCTACGGCAAGGCCTTCGCCTCCTTGGCGATGGGCCGGGAGTCGCGCCAGGTGCTGCAGAAGGCCAAGGAAAAGCCGCTGTTCATGCAGTCGCTGGGCGAGCTCTCCGATGGCCCGATGTTCCTCGAGGGCGGCGGCCAACTCGTCCGCGACGCCGACGGCGAGGTGGTCGGCGCCATCGCCACCACCGGCGACACCAACGAGGTCGACGATCTCTGCGCCATCGCCGGTATCCGTGCGGCTGGCTTCAAGAGCGACCGCGACTTCAGCGACGCCGACACCAAGCGGCTCAACATCAAGCGTGGGCCGCCGATCGAGGATCCTGAAACGGCCAAGAAGCCGCAGCTCAAGAGCGTCTGACCGGCCGCAGGACCCCGAGATGCCCCGTCCCCAGGATGCACTGTTCGGGTTTCTGGGCGTCGCGATCGTGGTGCTGCTGATGCTGCACCTCAAGGTGGCGGTGTTTGGGCTGGTTGGCGCGTTCATCTGCGGCGCGAATTACGTGTTCGCGGGCATGCTGCCGCCCAATACCGAAAGTTTCGGACAGCGCCTTTTCGTGTCGGTTTTCCTGGCGGTCGTTCTGTCGTGCATCGTTCTGATCGTGCCTGGCACCCTGGGTCTGCACGGTGTGCATCCGGACCTGCGGCGCCGCGTGGTCGAGGTCGCGGCTGCTTTGCCGCTGCTCGCTGTCGGCTTCGAAATCGTGCGAAGCCCTCGCGTCATTACCGGCCTGCTGCGCCTGCTCGGCGAACGCCAGCCCTAACGGCCGCGCCGCCGGACCATCAGCCGCGTGGAACCGAAACGGAACCCATTTGTTGTCGGGGCGGCTGGGTCCGCCGGCCATCGCGCGCCGACCTTGGCCCTGCTTCGCCGGGCGCCTGGGCGCTTCTTCTAGGGGCAGCACCATGTCGCTGGTTATCAGCATTCTGATCACGTTCCTGGTCGTCATCCTCATCCTTTATCTCGTCAACATGCTGCCGCTCGACGGCCGCGCCAAAC
>CAZNTY010000288.1:0-6444 GCA_964576085.1 uncultured Undibacter sp.
TGGACGTATCTGCGCGAGCTCGGCGTCAACCGCGACAAATACTGGCAGGAGTATCTCGACGAGCTAAAGGCGAAGAACCTGCGGCGCGAGCCTTAGGGCATTTCATAAATACATGGACGCACCATCAAGTCATGGCCGGGCTTGTCCCGGCCATCCACGTCTTACTTTGCCGCCAAGACGGGGATGCCCGGCACAAGGCCGGGCATGACGGATGCGGGTGGGCAATTCAATAGAAAGCGGCAGCATCTTAGAAGCGAAGCAACTCTAGTGCAGCAGGACATACACCGTGGTGCCGACCGGGACGCGGTCATAGAGGTCCTGCACGTCCTCGTTGGTCATGCGGAAACAGCCAGACGACTCCGCTTCGCCGATCGATTCGGGATCGTTCGAGCCGTGGATGCGGTAGAGCGTCGAGCCGAGATAGAGCGCGCGTGACCCGAGCGGATTGTCGGGATCGCCACCCTTCATCATCGCCGGCAGACCTCGCTGGCGCGCCCGCATCTGCGGCGGCGGCCTCCAGTCCGGGTTCTCCTTCTTGGCCGTGACCTTGTGCACGCCGGCCCACTGAAAGCCGGCGCGGCCGACGCCGATGCCATAGCGCCGTGCCTGGCCGCCTTCCTCGACCAGATAGAGCCGCCGCTCCTTGGTGTTGATGACGATGTCGCCGGGCTTGTATTTGCCGGAGAACGGCACCGTAGAGCGTGCGATGCGGGAGATGCCGAGATATTTACGCGGCGTACCGCCGGTGAAGCGCTCCATCGGGTCGGATTCGTAGATCATCTCGGCGAAAGCCTGCGTGACGAACAGGATGCCGATGGCAACGCACAGCATAGTGAGAAGACGAAACCGCACGACCGCTCCTTGGGAAACCGACTGCCCACCGGACTTTAGGGCGCGGCCGGGACGAAGGAAAGCCAGCCTGTCAGGCAGGACGGCGCTTGGTTATTGACCTTCCGCGCGCCGCCCCGCAAGCTCGCTCCAGACCGGCGGACAAAGAAAGCCGCCAGGCCCGCAACGGGCCAGCCATAAGATCAGGGAGGGAGTGTGTCCATGTCTCGTTCAGGATTATTCGCGTCGCTGCTGGTGGCGGGTGTCGGCCTGTCCGGCCCGCTCCACGCGCAGTCGACCGCGACCACAGTTTACATGCCGGCGGTGCTCGAAGAGTCCGGCCCTGGCGCCGTGTCGGGAACCAATTTCCGCGACGGCCTGAAGCTCGCCGTCGAGGAGATCAATGCCGCGGGCGGTATTCTCGGCAAGAAAATCGACATGCCGATATTCGACACCCAGAGTCAGGCCGGCGTGTCGCGCGGCCTGATCCAGAAGGTGCTCGACAACAAGCCCTATGTGATTTTCGGGCCGGTCTATTCCGGCTCGGTGCTGGTCGACATGTTGTTGACGCAGCAGGCGCAGATTCCGGAGATCGTCGGCGGCGAGGCGGCCACCATCACGATGAAGGGCGACCCCTACGTGTTCCGCACTTCGTTCGGCCAGCAGGCCAGCATGCCGAAGATCGCCAATTACATTCACGACGACCTCAAGGCCAAGACCGTCGCGCTGATCTGGGTCAACAGCGACTTCGGCAAGCCCGGGCGCGACAACTTCATGAAGGAGATGGCGGATCGCAACATCAAGGTCGTTGCCGATGTCTCCACCGAGCTCGGCCAGACCGACTTCTCCGCCGACGTCATCAAGATCAAGGCGGCGAACGCCGACATGATCTTCGCCTAAGTCAACGAGGAGGAAAGCGCACGCTTCCTCAAGGAGGCGCGGAAGCAGGGCATCACCAAGACGCCGATCGTCGGCGAGACCACGCTGCTCAGCCAGAAGGTGATCGAGCTCGCCGGTCCGGCGTCCGAAGGCACGCAGGGCCACGTCGCCTTGACCGTGGATGCGCCGATTCCGGCGGTGCAGGAGTTCGCGGAGAAATTCAAGAAGAGGTTCAACTACATCTGCGATCATAACGGCATCAAGGGTTATACCGCGCCCTATTTCGTAAAATACGTGGCCGAGAAGATGGGCAAGTTCGACAGCGCGAACTTCCCGAGCGTCGCCCATGGCCTCACCATCACGCCGAAAGAGGTCCCGCAGATCCTGATGGAGGCGACCTGGGACAAGAACGGCGATATCGATCGCGAGAGCTTCCTCGGCCAGGTGGTCGACGGCAAGCAGAAGATCGTGAAGGTTTTGCCGAAGCTGAACAAGTAAGCCGACATCTTCGACATTCTCCGCCCGGCGGCAACGCCGGGCGGACGTTATCGGCGGGCGCCAATGGCGACGTTCATCCAGCTCCTGGTTTCCGGCTTCGCCACCGGGGCGATCTACGCCCTGATCGCGGTCGGCTTCACGCTGCTGTGGCAGACGTCGCAGACGATCAATTTCGCCCAGGGCGAATTCGTCATGTTGCCGGCGTTCTTCATCCTCGAGGCCATGTATCTCGGAGCGCCGTTCTGGCTCGCGATCCTGATCGGCATCGCATTGTCGCTCGTTCTTCTCGGCGTGACCTTCAAGCTCATCATCGTCGATCCGATGCTCAAGCACGGCGTCCTGCCGCTGGTGATCTCGACCATCGCGCTGTCGCTGTTCACGAAGGAGATGGTGAAGAACCTCTATAGCTCGCAGGCGCAGCCGTTTCCGGCGCTGACGGCACCCTATGATTTTCACATTTTCGGCGCGGTGATCTCGTCGCAGAGTCTCGCCGTTCTCGGCGTCGCCATTTCGACGGTCGTGGCGCTGCATCTGCTGCTGCACAAGACCCGGGTGGGCCGCACCATGCAGGCCACCGCGCAGAATCCGACGCTTGCCGGCATCCTCGGCATCCCGGTGCGACGCATGGTGCTCTACACTTTTCTCATCAATGCCGTGCTCTGCGCCATTGCTTCGATCCTGATCAGCCCGATCTATCTCGCCAAGTTCATCAACGGTGAAACGCTCGGCATCGCGGCTTTTCTCGCTGCCATCATCGGCGGTTTTAACCAGGTGCGCGGCGCGATCCTTGGCGGCTTCCTCATCGGCATCCTAGACAACCTGTCGGCGGCCTATATCTCGTCGACGTACCGGACCGCGCCGCCGCTCTTGATTCTGATCGTCATCATCATGTGGCGTCCGCAAGGCCTGCTTGGCCGCGTCGAGGAGCGCACGGTATGAGCCGTCTTGGCGTCATCGCCGTGGCGGTCGTCGCGGTCTTTGTCGCCACCATCCCGCTGTTCCTGAAACCCTACGGCATTTACCTCAGCTCGATGTGGGTGGTGCTGTCGATCGCGGCGATGGGCCTTAACCTGACGCTCGGCTATGCCGGGCAGGTCTCGCTTGCGCAGGGCGCGTTCGTCGGCATCGGCGCCTATACGACGGCGCTGCTGATGGGCGCGGGCGTTCCCTATCCCGTCTGTTTCGTCTGCGCGGGGCTGGTCTGCTTCGTGATCGGCTGGGGGCTCGGCTATCCGGCGCTGCGCGTGCAGCATCATTATCTCGCGTTCGTCACGCTCGCCTTCACCACGCTGGTCTTCCTGATTTTCCGCAACGAGGAATGGTTGACCGGCGGCACCTACGGGCTGAGCGGCATCCTGCGGCCGTCGGTCTTCGGCTGGTCAACCAATGGCGCCTTGAGCTTTTACTATTTCAGCTTCGGCATCATGGTCGTTCTGACGGCAGCGACCTGGTGGATGCTGCACTCGCCGTGGGGCCGCGCCTTCGTCGCGCTGCGTGAGAACCCGATCCGCGCGATGTCGCTCGGCCTCGATACGCGCCGCTATACGCTGATGGCCTTTGCGATCGGCTCGAGCCTCGGCGGGCTCGCCGGCGCGGTGTTCGCGCCGCTGGTGCAATACATCGAGCCGTTGTCCTTCGCGCTCGATCTGTCGCTCAATCTGCTGCTGATGGTGATCGTCGGCGGCAGCGGCTATTTCTTCGGGCCTTTCGTGGGCGCGCTGGTCGCGGTGCTGTTGCCCGAATGGCTGCGCTTCATCCAGGGCTATTACCTCGTCTGCTACGCCATTTTGGTCATGCTGATGATGGCGTTCTGCCCTTACGGCGTCCTTGGCATGGTCGAGCGCGGTATCAGGATGCTGACCTTCAAGCGCAATCCGCCGCAGCCGATGCTGCAGACCGAACGGACAAGCCCATGACGGCGGTGCTCGAGGTCGCCAGGCTGCGCAAGACCTTCGGCGGCATTACCGCGGTCGATGACGTCTCCTTCGACGTGCAGGAGGGGGAAATTCTCGGCATCATCGGGCCGAACGGCTCGGGCAAGTCGACGCTGTTCAACTGCGTGCTCGGCCAGCTGATGCCGACCGACGGCGAGGTTCGCATCGACGGCAAGCCGACCACCGGCATGCGGCCCTGTGACCTCAACCGGCTCGGCGTCAGCCGCACTTTCCAGCTCCTGCAGGTGTTCCCGCAGCTCTCGGTGCGCGACAATCTGATTCTGGCCGGGCAGGAGCACCGGGGCTCGATGGCCTCGCGGCTGTTCGGCCGCGCCGACGCCGGGCTCGGCGATGCCGCGGCGCAGATGATTGACTTCTTCCGCCTGGCGCACCTCGCCGACGAGAAGGCGGGCGGGCTGAGCTACGGCCAGCAGAAGCTGCTCGACGCCGCGATGGCCTTCATGGCCGGGCCGCGGCTCGTTCTGCTCGACGAGCCGGCGGGCGGCGTCAACCTGACCATGCTCGGGCACCTGCGCGAGCGGCTGCAGGCCTATCACGCCGAGAAGAAGGCGACCTTCGTCGTGATCGAGCACCAGATGGAGTTCGTCATGGCGCTGTGCACGCGCGTGCTGGTGCTGGCGCAGGGCCGCCTGATCGCCGAGGGGGCGCCGGACGAGATCCGCCGCAACCCGACCGTCATCGAAGCCTATCTCGGCCATTGACATGGGCACCATGGGCGCCGCCGAACCGCTGCTCGTCCTTGACCAGGTCGTCGCCGGCTACGGCAAGATGACGATCCTCAACGGCACCACCGCGCGCATCCGGCGCGGCGCGATCACCACGGTGATCGGCCCGAACGGCGCCGGCAAATCGACGATGTTCAAGACCATTTTCGGCCTGCTGCCGGCGCGGGAGGGCACCATCACCCTCGATGGCCGCGATATCACCAATTTCACGCCGCGCCGGATGCTCGATGCCGGCGTGGTCTATATCCCGCAGGGACGCAACATCTTCCCCGAGCTGAGCGTTCGCCACAATCTCGAGCTCGGCGGGGTCGCGCTCGCCGACCAGGCGTCGCTGCCGGCGCGGATGGACCGCATCATGCAGCGCTTTCCCGTGCTCCGCGAAAGGGCGAACGCGCAGGCCTCGACCCTGTCCGGCGGCCAGCAGAAGATGCTGGAGGTCGCGCGCGGGCTGCTGCTCGATCCCAGGCTCATCCTGATCGACGAGCCCTCGATCGGTCTGTCGCCGATCATGGTGCAGGAGGTGTTCGGGATCGTGAAGGAGCTGCGCGACAACGGCGTGACGATCCTGCTGATCGAGCAGAACGCCAAGCAGGCGCTGCAGATCTCGGACGACGGGCTGGTGCTGGAGCAGGGCCGCACCCGCATCGAGGACAGCGCGCCGAACATCCTGGCCGATCCGCGCATCGCCCAGCTGTTCCTGGGCGGCGGGCTGGCGCCAACGGACCGCGCGTCATGACCGAAGGGGACCGCGATGTTGCTCACCGCGCTTGCCCAACAAAAAGGCAGCCTGGCTTCATCCGATCACAAATTCAGCAGGGCTTCTGCTAAATTTTGTGCGGCGCAGCGCGCTTGACATATAGCGCATATAAATCAACGTCTTAAGACGTAAACGAACTGGCACACTACTTGCGTTTCAGCAGTGCGGAGCAGGACGCCATCCGGCATCCGCCCGATAACGCGAGGGTCATCCATGTTCAGCGCAAGTTCGTCTTCCACGTGGCCGAAGGCCCGCCGCTGGCTCGCCGCCACGGCTGGCCTCGCCCTGTCGGTGGCCGCGGCAACGGCCGCCAGGGCCGAGGACACCATCAAGATCGGAATCCTGCATTCGCTCTCCGGCACCATGGCCATCAGCGAGACCACGCTGAAGGACACGATGCTCTATCTGATCGACGAGCAGAACAAGAAGGGCGGCGTGCTCGGTAAGAAACTTGAAGCCGTCGTCGTCGATCCGGCTTCGAACTGGCCGTTGTTCGCCGAGAAGGCGCGCGAGCTGATCTCCAAGGACAAGGTCGCGGTCGTGTTCGGCTGCTGGACCTCGGTGTCGCGCAAGTCGGTGCTGCCGGTGTTCAAGGAGCTCAACTCGATCCTGTTCTATCCGGTGCAGTACGAAGGCGAGGAATCCGAGCGCAACGTCTTCTACACCGGCGCCGCGCCGAACCAGCAGGCGATCCCGGCGGTCGACTACCTGATGTCGAAGGACGGCGGCGCGGTGAAGCGCTGGGTGCTGGCGGGCACCGACTACGTCTATCCGCGCACCACCAACAAGATCCTTGAAGCCT
>CAZNTY010000289.1:0-4366 GCA_964576085.1 uncultured Undibacter sp.
CCTGATCGGCAACGATGCCTTCCAGGAATGCGACACGGTCGGCATCACGCGGCCGTGCACCAAGTACAATTACCTGGTGAAGCGAATCGAGGATCTGCCGCGTGCGCTGCACGAGGCCTTTCACATCGCGGCGAGCGGCCGGCCGGGTCCGGTCGTGGTCGATATCCCGAAGGACGTGCAGTTCGCCAAGGGCGTGTACACCAAGCCGAAGGATTTCCCGCACAGCGGCTACAAGCCGAAGGTGAAGGGCGACCTCGACAAGATCCGGCAGGCGATCGAGCTGATGACACACGCCAAGCGGCCGCTGATCTACACCGGCGGCGGTGTCGTCAATTCCGGCAAGGCCGCGAGCGACCTGCTGCGGGAACTGGTCAAGCTCACCAGTTTCCCGATCACCTCGACGCTGATGGGGCTCGGCGCGTTTCCCTCGACCGATCCGCAGTGGCTCGGCATGCTCGGCATGCACGGCACGCTGGAAGCCAACATGGCGATGCACGACTGCGACGTGATGATCTGCATCGGCGCGCGGTTCGACGATCGTATCACCGGCCGGCTCGATGCCTTCGCGCCCGGCTCGAAGAAGATCCATGTCGACATCGATCCGTCCTCGATCAACAAGAACGTCAAGGCCGACGTTCCGATCGTCGGCGACTGCGCGCACGTGCTGGAAGACATGGTGCGGCTGTGGCGCACGGGAGCGAAGCAGGTGGACAAGAAGGCGCTCGGAGACTGGTGGAAACAGATCGACAAGTGGCGCGCGCGCAAGTCGCTCGCCTACCGGCAGTCGAACGAGGTGATCAAGCCGCAATACGCGATCCAGCGGCTCTACGAGCTGACCAAGGACCGCGACACCTACATCACCACGGAGGTCGGCCAGCATCAGATGTGGGCGGCGCAGCTCTATGGCTTCCAGGAGCCCAACCGCTGGATGACATCAGGCGGGCTCGGCACCATGGGCTACGGCCTGCCGGCCTCGGTCGGGGTGCAGCTCGCACACCCCAAATCATTGGTGATCGACATCGCCGGCGAAGCCTCGGTGCTGATGACCATGCAGGAGCTGTCGACGGCGGTGCAATACCGACTGCCGATCAAGGTCTTCATCATCAACAACCGCTACATGGGCATGGTGCGCCAGTGGCAGGAACTGCTGCACGGTGGCCGCTATGCCGAAAGCTACAGCGAGGCGCTGCCGGATTTCGTCAAGCTCGCTGAAGCCTATCACGCGGTCGGTATTCGCTGCGAAAAGCCGGGCGATCTCGATCACGCCATCAAGGAGATGGTCGACATCGACAAGCCGGTGCTGTTCGACTGCGTGGTCGATCCGAAGGAGAACTGCTTCCCGATGATCCCGTCGGGCCGCGCGCACAACGAGATGATCCTGGGTGACGCCGCCGAGAAGCTCGACGAGGCAATCACCGAAAAGGGCAGGGTGATGGTGTGACCTCGGTTGTGAGGCGTCGGCTTGACCCGCGCACCAACGATGAAGTTCGACTGACGGCAGCCTTACGGTTATTCAAATGCTGAGCGGCCTCATGGATTGCCGCCTAGGCCGGGCAATGACCGGCTCTGGACCAGTACCTGAGAATGACTGCAAATCCCAATCTAACCCCGAGCACCTCGCACTACCCGAGTGCGCCGGCGGCGCAACGCCAAGAAAGCCACACGCTCTCCGTGCTGGTCGACAACGAGCCGGGCGTGCTGGCCCGCGTGATCGGCCTGTTTTCCGGTCGCGGCTACAATATCGAGTCGCTGACGGTTTCGGAAACCGAGCACGCCAAGCACCTGTCGCTCATCACCAAAGTCACCACCGGGACGCCGATGGTGATCGAGCAGAACAAGAACCAGCTCGACCGCCACGTGCCGGTGCACCGCGTCGTCGACATGACGCTGATCGGCGGCGCGATCGAGCGCGAGCTCGCAATGGTGAAGGTGAGGGGCAAGGGCGACAATCGGGTTGAGGCGCTCCGGCTTGCCGACGCTTTCCGGGCCCGCGTGATCGACGCCACCACCGAAAGCTTCGTGTTCGAGATTACCGGCAAGAGCGACAAGGTCGAGCAGTTCATCGCGCTGATGCTGCCTCTCGGCTTGGTCGAGGTCTCCCGTACCGGCATCGCAGCCATCATGCGTGGGCCGGATGGGATGTAGCTGCTCGCAAATTATCGCGGATTGAGATGCTTGCCCGTCAAATTGCAGAAGATAACGAAATTCTGCGCGGCGTCGTTGGTTCGACGTGCCACGGAACGGCGATCGAAGGGCAAGATGACCGTGATGAGATGGGCATCTTCATCGAGCCGCCGGAATATGTCTGTGGTTTGACGCGACGCGACCATTATGTGTACCGCGATCAACCGGAGGGCGTGCGCAGTCAACCGGGGGACCTGGATCTCGTCATGTACAGTCTTCGCAAGTTTTGCGGTCTGGCAGAACGTGGTCATCCAAGCATCATTCTGCTGCTCTGGTTGCCGAACTATATAAATAGAACCGTCATCGGCATGCAGCTTGTGGCGATGCGTGATGCGTTTGTCAGCAAACAGAGTGGAAAACGATTTCTCGGCTATCTTGCAGACCAGAAGAAGAAACTGAAGGGTGAGCTCGCCCACACGACGAAGCGGCCCGAGCTTGTTGCTAAATACGGCTATGACACGAAGTTCGCGATGCACGCTTTGCGGCTCGGCATCGAGGGCATTGAGCTCATGACAAACCGCCGATTGACGCTGCCTGTCGCCGAACCGAACCTGACCACGCTTCGCGCGGTCCGCTTGGGCAAAATAGACTATGATGGAGCGCTCAGATTGATTGCGGAGGTCGAGGGTCGTCTTATCGATCTGGTTGAGAACTGCTGCTGGGAAGCCGATGTTGACCGTATCAACCGCTTCTTGGTTGGAGCGTATCTTGAGCATTGGCGTGTCAACTCGGCGGCAACGCGATCGCAGAAGTTAACTTAATGCCCCTCGAGCTGTTCTTCGCGCTGGTGCTGTTCGCATGCGTGATGGCGTTCACGCCGGGACCGAACAACGTGCTGCTGGCGGCGTCGGGTGTGAATTTCGGCTTCATGAGCACCGTGCCGCATATGCTCGGTGTCACCATCGGGTTCGACGTGCTGCTGGTTGCCGGCGCGGCCGGTGTAGGCCTGCTGTTCGCTGCGATACCGCAGCTCCAGCTCGTGCTGAAAATCGCCGGCGCAATTTATATGTTCTACCTCGCCTGGCGCGTCGCCACCGCCCATCACGGCAGCGAGGGCAATATGCCGGCACGGCCGTTTACCTTCATGCAGGCGGCCGCCTTTCAATGGATTAATCCGAAGGCGGTGCTTGCGGTCGTTGGCGGTGTCGCGCTTTATGTGCGTCCCGGCCACGGCTGGGTCGATTTTCCTCTGATGCTGGCGGTCATGACGGTTGCCACGGCCGGTGCGGTGGCGCTGTGGACTGGCTTCGGCGTCGCGCTGCGGCGGCTTTTGTGCGATCCGGCGCGGGCGCGTCTTTTCAACGTCTCAATGGCGTTGCTGCTGGTCGCCAGCATAGTTCCGATCGTGATGTGACGCAGCCGTGAATAAAACTATCGCGGCGGCGTGGAACTAAATCTTATTATTCTGATTGATTTAGTCAGAAATAGAGCTACCCTGGATCCACGTTGTTCGAACCGACGTTCCGGACGCTGGGACGAAGGTTGGACGATCCGACGAACGGAGGCCGACATGCTGCATGCCTATGCTGCCGTATTCGACGCCACCCGAAGCGCAAAACATCCGGTGCGGCCACGCCGCGAGGAGCCGGCCCGAATCACTCGGGCGTCGTTGTCGAGCCTCGATCGGGCTACGGCTGAGGCTCTGGTCGATGCCGGCTATATGCCCATCGAACGCTATATGGAGATGTTCGACGAACGGGTCGTCACGCCGCCGTATAATTCGGGCAATTTCGGCGAAGGCGACGTCTGACTTTTCGCGCGCTGCAGCGGGCGCAGGAGTTGCCAGCGTCGCGAAGCCCCGGTAAGCCGGGGGCTTCGGGGATGCTATCGATGTTGTCGCGGCGCGCCAAATACGCTTTGAAAGCCATGATCGCGCTCGCCGAGCATCGCGGCCCCGAGCCGTTGTCGGTCACCGACCTTGCGGAACGCGCCGCGGCGCCGCGCGCATTTCTCGAGCAGATCCTGTCCGATCTCAAGCGGCGCAACCTTCTCGTAAGCTCGCGCGGCAAGCAAGGTGGCTTTCGGCTGGCGCGGCCGGCCGACGAGATCAGCTTTGCCGACGTCATCCGGCACATCGATGGACCACTGGCGCGGGCGCCCGGCGCGAGCCCGCCCGCATAACCACCATGCCCCGCAAGCGTGGATGTGGGCCCATGCCCCTTGGGCCAAAAAATGATTTCCG
>CAZNTY010000290.1:0-2121 GCA_964576085.1 uncultured Undibacter sp.
AAAGGCGGCCTCTCCGGCTGGCCAAGATCCTTCCCCCATCAGACGTCCAAAGTCGCCCGTGCCAGTCAGGTGATGTAACATGACGGCTGCAATTAAGAAAGCAGCGTCGGCGACGCGATAAATGGACCAAATGCGTAGCCCATTGATTACCGGCGAGGCCCGTTCATGAAAAAAACCAACGAGCAATGCCGACGAAAGGCCAACCAGTTCCCAGCCAAAAAAAAGCGTCTCGATCGTGCCGGCCACGGTTGCGACAATCATGCCGAGTAAAAACATCGCATAGAGCAGGAAAAACCGATGGAAGCCGGCTTCGCGATGCAAGTAGCGACTCGCAAACGCACCAATTGTGCCGACTAGCACAAACGAAAGGATGGCAAACGGTACCGAAAGGCGATCGAACATAAATCGCATGTGAAAATGGAAATGCTCATCCGGGATGGCGACAAAATCTCCAATGTCGACGGAAACATTTCGCGTTCCACTGATTAGCATTAACAAGAGAATTCCGACCGACAACGTCAGCCCTCCCAAAACGGCCGCCTGGGTGCAGCGAGCGGTGACTCGCTCGCTAAGCGGAAATCCCGCTAACATTGAGATTCCCATCAAAGCCAAGAGGATTGCGGGTGCAGCGATTGCTCCAGTGCCGCAGAACCACACGATGGAATCGAGGTTCATTGAACGCACTCCAATGATGTCGAGCTGTCAGTGCTCGCCGAAGACCCAACGAAGGCATACTCTAGGTGATCACGCCAGCCTCGGTACCAATCCAATGACGAGTCAACGGCTGGCAATTCAGTATTTTCGGGAGAGTACGATTTGAATTCTCCTCGGTGAAAAATGGCGATCTGCGAACTATTGGGGGCGATGATCGCCAATTGGACCCATTCGTTGGCAATGAGGCGATTCAACGCAGGATTTCGATCCAGAATTTGCCGTAGCGCATTCGGAGGCGCTTCGACGATGAACAGAATTCGGACCGGTTCGTGGATTTCTACCATCTGCCAAGGAAGACCAGGTCGAAGGTCACTAGCCGCGCCATCCATCACTCCCAATAAACAAGCGATATTATGGGGCAGCTTCGAACCGCACCCGTAGCCCGCCGAATCGACATACGAAAAGTAATATTCCAGATTGATTCCTGCACAGACCGGTATCACAGCTTGGAGCGTACGCTCTAGAATTTCAAATTGAGAATTGTCGGCGGTCGGATCGTACGAGGTCAGAAAGGTGCGACGATCGAGAAACAAGCCCTTTGTCCGTGTGCGGCGTCCCACAAAACAGCAAGCATTGGTGGCGTGACCGCACTCGGGGCGCACCTGTGAAAGGTCCTCAGCGCGCGCTTGCACATGACGCAGCGCATTCTCTGGCGACATGAATAGTTCCGCAGATTCGAATCTTCGGCAACGCTCATGGGCGTTTCGGCGACACGCGAGCGCAAGCGCTCGCTGCGCGGACTCGAAATCGTGTCGATGCGAGGACGGCAAGCGGTCTAAATCATAGTATTCGATACTGTCGTCGCAGGTATTGTGGCAGGCGCCGACAAAGACAGTTGTTTTGGGAATGGCCACGCCTGTAAGCAAAAGTCCGTCGCGTACTCGCGGATCGCCTAGCATTGCTGCGAGTGCTCGCGCGTTGGGACCACCACGGCCGCCGCCACAGGCCCCGCAATTATATGCCGAATTGTGCGGATTATTCAGGCTTGATGAACCATGCCCCATGATGATGACAAGCCTGCCAAATTTTTTCACCAGCCCGATATCCCGTAGCACTCGCCCTGCGATCGCAATCATTTCGTCGATTGAGTAGCCGAGGTGCCCAAAATCGGACCCCGGCGATGCCTCCGTACGCTCGATCGATTGGCGAGTGATGAGCGGCGGCTGCACAAAGGTAGCGAAAGTGTGACGGATGCGCGAAGTCAACCGGGGGAACAACACTTCTGCGACCAATGGGATCGAGGCAACGGTTCCCATCATAGCGGTGGCCACGCCGCCAACACCTGAACGGCTAAGACGATGCATAGCGTGGAAGGCTTTTCCGAGAACGCGGCGAGTTTCTGTGCGACGTTGATGCGACTTAGCAAACGAGTAGACGACTTCCTCTTCGACATAGTGTCTAGGCTTC
>CAZNTY010000291.1:0-2284 GCA_964576085.1 uncultured Undibacter sp.
GGTGCGCTCGCCGACGCCGGCGAACACCGAATAGCCGCCGTGCGCCTTCGCGATATTGTTGATCAGCTCCATGATCAGCACGGTCTTGCCGACGCCGGCGCCGCCGAACAGGCCGATCTTGCCGCCCTTGGCGTAAGGCGCAAGCAGGTCCACCACCTTGATGCCGGTGACGAGGATCTGCGCCTCGGTCGACTGCTCGGTATAGGCAGGCGCCGGCTGATGGATGGCGCGGCGGGTCTTGGTCGGCACCGGGCCGGCCTCGTCCACCGGGTCGCCGACCACGTTGATGATGCGGCCGAGCGTCTCGTCGCCGACCGGCACCGAGATCGGCGCGCCGGTGTCAGTGACCTCCTGGCCGCGCACCAGCCCTTCCGAGGTGTCCATCGCCACGGTGCGCACCGTGGATTCGCCGAGGTGCTGGGCAACCTCGAGCACGAGGCGGTTGCCGCCGTTGTTGGTCTCGAGCGCGTTCAGAATTGCCGGCAGGTAACCGTCGAACTGCACGTCGACGACGGCGCCGATCACTTGCGTGATCTTGCCTGTCTTGTTTGAACCCATTTGAGCTGTGGCCATCACTTTCTCCTTGAACCGTCAGGCGAGCGTCAACGTGACCGGCACGTTGTTGCGCGTCGCGCGCGAATAGGGGCAAATCCGGTGCGCGTCCTCGACCAGCGCCTGGAGCTTGGTCCTGTCGGCGCCCGGCAGCGCAACCTTGATCTCGGCCTTGAAGCCGAAGCTGGTCTCGTCCTTGTCCATCGACAGCGTCACGGTGACCCGCGCGTCCTGGCCGTCGAGGCCGTGCTTTCTGGCAAGCACGAGGATCGCCTGGCCGAAGCAGGCTGACCAGCCGAGCGCGAAGAGCTGCTCGGGATTGTGGCCCTCGCCGTTGCCGCCGAACTCCTTCTGCAGGCCCATCGCCAGCACGAGGCCGCCATTATCGAGAATGGCACGGCCGTTGCGACCGCCCTTGGTCGTCGCGGAGACTGTGTACGCCATCAGGACCTCCGATTACAAAGCCTCGGCGCCGGAGATGATCTCGATCAGCTCTTTCGTGATCATCGCCTGGCGCGTGCGATTGTATTGCAGCGTCTGCTTGCGGATCATCTCGCCGGCATTGCGAGTGGCGTTATCCATCGCCGACATCTGCGCGCCATAGAACGAGGCATTGTTCTCGAGCAGCGCGCGGAAAATCTGGGTCGCGACGTAGCGCGGCAACAGCTCGGCCAGAATCTCCTCTTCCTCCGGCTCGTAGTCGTACACGGCGGACGGACCTTCGGCCTTCGTCGCCTCGAATTTCGGCGGAATGATCTGCTGCGCGGTCGGGATCTGCGCGATCACCGACTTGAAGCGCGAATAGAACAGGGTCGCGACGTCGAACTCGCCGCGCTCGAACAGCGCAATGACCTTGCCGGCGATCTCGGCGGCATTGGCATAGCCGATGACGCGGACGCCGCGCAGGTCCATGCGGTCGACGATCTGCTTCTCGTACTGGCGGCGGAGCTGCTCGTGGCCTTTGCGGCCGACGGTGAGGATTTTCACCTCTTTGCCTTCCAACTGCAGCCGCGTGATGTGCTCGCGCGCGAGGCGCACGATCGCCGAGTTGAAGGCGCCGGCGAGGCCGCGCTCGCCGGTGGCGACGATCAGCAGGTGCACCTTGTCATTGCCCGTGCCGGCAAGCAGCTTCGGCGCGGTGCCGGACGCGGCCGAGCCCGATGCGATATTGCGCAGCACGACGTCCATGCGCTCGGCATAAGGCCGCGCGGCTTCGGCAGCCGCCTGCGCGCGGCGCAGCTTCGAGGCCGCCACCATCTGCATGGCCTTGGTGATCTTCTGCGTCGCCTTGGTGGCGGCGATGCGGACCCGCATGTCCTTGAGTGAAGCCATTCAGAACGTCTCTTCTCTCCTTGTCGTCACCGGGCTTGTCCCGGTGACCCCGCTTAGGCGGGCAGCGCGCGTCCCTTATCGGGATGGCCGGGACAAGCCCGGCCATGACAATAACTTAGGCGAACGTCGCCGCGTATTTGTCGACCTGCTCCTTGAGCTTCTTCTCGGTCTCGGCGGAGAGGTCGTTGGTCTTGCGGATGTCCTCGAGGATCGTCTTCTCGTTGCGCAGCAGCGCGAGCAGCCCGTTCTCGAACTTGCGGACCTGGTTGACCTCGATCTTGTCGAGATAGCCGTTGACGCCGGCATAGATCACGACGACCTGCTCTTCCATCTTCAGCGGCGAGAACTGCGCCTGCTTGAGGAGCTCGGTGAGCCGCGCGCCGCGCGCCAGGAGGCGCTG
>CAZNTY010000292.1:0-8466 GCA_964576085.1 uncultured Undibacter sp.
CATGCGATAAATGCCGAGATTATAGGCGCCGGGGTCATCCTCGCCCGGTGGGCGGGTCACGACCACCGGCCAGGTGATGAGCGGGCCGGCATCGCCCGGCCAGCAGGTCTGCACCGGCAATTGTCCAAAATCGGCATCGGCGTCGCGCCATTCGCGCGGCGCGGCGACGATCCTCGGGCTCGCATGAAGCGCGTTGCGGGCGGCAGGCAGCAGGGACCGCGCCTCGCGAAAACTGCGCGGCGGCTGTGGCGAACGCATCCAGGCCAGCAGCGCGCCGAGCGCGTTGAGACCTTCCCGATCCGTGCCGAGCCCCCAGGCGACCCGCTCGGACGTGCCGAAAAGATTGGCGATCACCGGAACCCGCGACGGCGCTCCGCCCTCGCCCAGCGTCCGGCTCAAGCGAAGCGCCGGGCCGCCTGCCGCGATCACCCTGCGATGAAGCTCGGTGATTTCGAGCCGCATGGAAACGGGTGCCGCGACCGTCTGGACGTGTCCCTTTCCCTCCAGAAAAGACAGGAAAGAGCCGAGGGTCGGGAACGGCGGCAGGTTACGCTGATGCATGATAAACCCAGCGTGCATGGTCGGCGGCCGCTTGGCGCCGTTCTTTGTTCCGGAACAAACTCCGGCGGCTCGTCCTCGCCTATCGTTCGCTGCAATCGGAGGCCGGGATGGCGCGGGAAAGCGATGAGGCTGCCGTGACTGCCCTTGTGCGCCGGCTGCTGCCGCCGTTTGCCGGGCTGCCGCTCGGGCCGCTGCTGACGCTGGCGCTGCGGTCGCTGGCACGGCGCCGGCCGCAGATATTCGAGCGGCTCGGCGACCACCGTACCGCGCTTTACCTGATCGACCCGGTCGACCTTCCCTTCATGTTTTCCGTTATCCCGGACGGCGGATCGGCCGTGGTGCGCGCCGTTGGCAGAAACGGGATGCTGCGACCGGACGTCGTGGTCCGCGGCCCCATCCTGATGCTGCTCGGTCTGCTCGACGGCACCTTCGACGGCGACGCGCTGTTCTTTGATCGCACCATTTCCGTCAGCGGACGAACCGAAGCAATCGTCGCGCTGCGCAACGCCATCGAGGATGCCGAGCTCCGGCCCTCGGACCTGCTCGGTCTCGCAGGAACCGTCGGCCGCCTTGCCGACGCCTGCATCCTCGACGGTCTTGACGCGGCGCGGCGACTGGCCGCCGGCACGCCGGCGCGGGAACGGACATGACGACACACGGGCGCATGGAGCTGGTTTGTCCCGCCGGCACGCCGGCGACGCTCAGGGCTGCGGTGCAGGCGGGCGCCGACGCCGTGTATTGCGGATTCCGCGACGAAACCAATGCGCGGAATTTTCCGGGCCTCAATTTCTCGCCGCAGGAGATGGCCGAGGCCGTCCGTTTCGCACACGACCACGGCAGCAAGGTGCTGGTCGCCATCAATACATTTGCGCGGGCGGGCCATATCGAAACCTGGCGCAGGGCGGTGGATACGGCCGTCGCCTGCGGAGCCGACGTCATCATCGCCGCCGATATCGCCGTGCTCGACCATGTGGCGACACATCACAAGTCGATACGCCTGCATCTCTCGGTGCAGGCGGCCGCCGCGACGCCGGAATCGATTCGCTTCTATGCCGAGACGTTCGGGGTTCGCCGGGTCGTGCTGCCGCGCGTGCTGTCCGTGCCGGAGATTGCCGCGCTCAATCGCGCGATTGCGGTTGAAACCGAAGCCTTCGTCTTCGGCGGCCTGTGCGTGATGATGGAGGGGCGCTGCCATCTCTCGTCCTATGCCACCGGACGGTCGCCGAACCTCAGCGGGGTCTGCTCGCCGCCCGAGGCGGTGAGCTATGTCGAGGGTGACGCTGGTACTACGGCGCAGCTCGCGGGGTTCACCATCGACCGCTACGGATCTGACGAGCCGGCCGGCTACCCGACCTTGTGCAAGGGCCGGTTCAAGGCCGGCGGCAAGAGCGGCTATCTGTTCGAAGATCCCGTCAGCCTCAATGCCGGCCGCCTGATCACGGCTCTCAAGGAGGCCGGCGTCACCGCCCTGAAGATCGAGGGTCGGCAGCGCGGCAAGGGATATGTCACGGAAGTGGTGCGCGCCTTCCGGAAAGCGGTCGACGCTGCAGAGCAAGGCCGCGATCCGGTCGAGATCGACAGCATCCTGGCCGGCCTGTCGGAGGGCGGCCGGCAGACCACCGGCGCCTATCTCAAGACGTGGAGATAGCCGCATGCCCTCGATCGCCCTGACACTGGGGCCACTGTTCTTCCACTGGCCGGCCAAACGTCTGAGCGACTTCTACCGTCGCATCGCCGACGAGGCGCCGGTGGACCGCGTCCACCTTGGCGAAGTCGTCTGCGGCAAGCGCATGCCATTCTCCGACCCCGTATGGCCGGAGCTGATCGAGCGGCTGGAGCGGGGTGGAAAGGAGGTCGTGCTCTCGACCCTCGCCGCGCCGGCAACAACGCGAGAACGCCGCGCCGTCGAGGAGCTGTGCGGTGACGATCGTCTGGTGGAGATCAATGACATCACCGCCCTGCCGGCGCGCGCGGGACGGCCGTTCGTGGCGGGCCCTTTCCTGAATGTCTACAACGAGACGGCCGCGCAATTCCTGATCCGATGCGGCGCCCGCACGATCTGTCCGCCGGTGGAGTTGTCGCTGCCGACCATCGGGGCCATTGCGGCCGCATGCCCGGATGCCGGGTTCGAGATGTTCGCCTTTGGCCGGCTGCCGCTCGCACTCTCGGGCCGCTGCTATCATGCTCGGCTCCATGGCCTGCACAAGGATTCCTGCCAGTTCACCTGCGAGCGGGACGCGGACGGGCTCATCGTCGACACGCTCGACGATCGACCGTTCCTCGCCATCAATGGCGTGCAGACGCTGTCGGCGCAGGTCCAGGCTGCGCTGTTTGCGCCGGCGGAATTTGCGAGCCGGGGCATAGGCCGGCTGCGACTGTCTCCGCATAATTGCGACATGGTCGAAGTCGCGCGCATCTACAGCGGGTTGGTCAAAGGCCAGCTCGGGGTCCGGGAGGCGGGCCGGCTGTTGTCCGGTCTCGACCTGCCCGGAACGCTGGTCGATGGCTATGTGCATGGCCGGCCCGGTGCGCAACCGGCGAACCATGCCGACGATGATTTCGGCCTCCAGCAGAAAGCCGGTGGCATTCGGCCGCACGGGTGAGATAATGCCAGGTGAAGGATCGACGAGCTCCGCATGTTAAGCTTCGGCCGCTGATGCGCCGAAACATGGTCACGTTCCACCGCGGGAACAGGTGCACGAATGTCCAAGACGAAAAGTCTGTCGGTCCTTCTCGTTACGACCTGGGCATTCATGGTCTGCTTCGCCGTCTGGATGATGTTCGGCGTGACCGGCATCCCGATCCGGGCGCAGCTCGATCTTGATTCGACGCAGTTCGGCATCCTCACGGCGACGCCGGTCCTCACCGGCGCGCTGTTCCGCCTGCCGCTCGGCATCTGGACCGACCGCTTCGGCGGCCGTCGCATCATGTTCCTGCTTCTGCTCGGCTGCGCGGTGCCGGTCTGGATATCCGCCTATGCCACGGCGCTGTGGCAGTTTCTTCTTCTGGGTCTTGCCCTCGGCCTTGTCGGCGCCTCGTTCTCGGTCGGAACGCCCTATGTCGCGCGTTTCTTTCCCAAGGAGCGCCGCGGCTTCGCGATGGGCTTCTTCGGCGCCGGCACGACCGGCGCCGCGCTCAACATGTTCGTGGCGCCGGCGCTGATCGCGGCCTATGACTGGCAGGTCGTGCCGAAGGTCTACGCCGCGGCGCTGGTCATCACCGCGGGGCTGTTCTGGATCTTCTCGGCGCCGGACCCGGCCCGCTCCGCCGTCACGCCGTCGATGAGGCAGCAGCTCGGCGTGCTGCGCGATCCGCGCGTCTGGAAATACTGCCAGTATTACTCGATCGTGTTCGGCGGCTTCACCGCGCTGTCGGTGTGGATGCCGCAATATTTCAAGTCGGAATACGGCCTCTCGATCGCGCAGGCCGCGCTGCTGGCCGCCTGCTTCGCGCTGCCCGCCGGCGCGTTCCGCGCGCTCGGCGGCTGGCTGTCGGACCGCTTCGGCGCGCATGCCGTGACCTGGTGGGTGCTGTGGGTGGCGTGGGTCTGCCTGTTCCTCTTGTCCTATCCCCGCACCGACCTGATCGTGCACACCATCCACGGCCCGGCCGGCTTCACGATCGCGCTGCCGAGCTGGCTGTTCACCGCGCTGCTGTTCGTCCTGGGCGTGGCTTTCGCCTTCGGCATGGCCTCGACCTTCAAATATGTCGGCGACGACTTCCCGGAGAACATGGGCGTGGTGTCCGGCATCGTCGGCATGGTCGGCGGACTCGGCGGTTTCTTCCTACCGATCATGTTCGGCGCCGTGCTCGACGTGCTCGGCGTCAATTCGACCTGCTTCATGCTGCTCTACGGCATCGTCTGGGTGTCGCTCATTCTCATCTACTTCACCGAAGTCCGTCGGGCCCCGGTCATGGGAGAGGCGTCTCCGCACCGGCCGGGCCCGGCCTTAGCCGCCGCGAGCGGCACAAGAGGAGCTGCTACATGAGCCACTTCCTCGAGCGGATGACTTACCTGACCCGGCGGCGCGAAGCCTTCGCCGGCGGCCACGGCGAACTTCGCGACGAAGACCGCATGTGGGAGGAAGGCTACCGGCAGCGCTGGCAGCACGACAAGATCGTGCGCTCGACCCACGGCGTGAACTGCACCGGCTCGTGCTCGTGGAAAATCTACGTCAAGAGCGGCGTGGTCACCTGGGAGACGCAGCAGACCGACTATCCGCGCACCCGCGCCGGCATGCCCAACCACGAGCCGCGCGGCTGCTCACGCGGCGCCTCGTACAGCTGGTATCTCTACAGCGCGAGCCGCATCAAATATCCGATGGTGCGCGGCCGGCTGGTGAAGGCCTGGCGCAAGGCGCGCAAGACGCTGCCGCCGGTCGAAGCCTGGGCCTCGATCGCAGGCGATCCGGCGATTGCAACATCATACAAGGAGATGCGCGGCCGCGGCGGCTTCGTGCGCTCGACCTGGGTCGAGGCAACCGAGATCATCGCCGCCGCCAATGTCTACACGGTCAAGAGGTTCGGTCCCGACCGCGTCGTCGGATTCTCGCCGATCCCGGCGATGTCGATGGTGTCCTATGCCTCCGGCTCGCGCTATCTGAGCCTGATCGGCGGCACGCTGCTGTCGTTCTACGACTGGTATTGCGACCTGCCGCCCTCGAGCCCGCAGACCTGGGGCGAGCAGACCGACGTGCCGGAATCGGCCGACTGGTACAATTCCGGCTACATCATCGCCTGGGGCTCGAACATTCCGCAGACCCGCACGCCCGACGCGCACTTCTTCGTCGAGGCGCGCTACAACGGCACCAAGGTGGTGGCGGTCACGCCGGACTACGCCGAGGTCGCCAAGCTGTCCGACCTCTGGCTGCATCCCAAGCAAGGCACCGACGCCGCGCTGGCGATGGCGATGGGCCACGTCATCCTGAAGGAATTCTTCATCGACCGGCAGGCGCCGTACTTCCAGGATTACTGCCGGCGCTACACCGACATGCCGATGCTGGTGCGGCTGCGCAAGGACGGCGACCGGTTCGTGCCGGATCGCTATCTGCGGCAGAGCGACCTCCCCGGCGCGCCGGCCTCCGACCGCGCGGCGTGGAAGACGATGGCCGTGGACGAAGCAACCGGCAGGCTGGTCGTGCCGCAGGGCGCGATCGGCTATCGCTGGCCCAAGGACGGTGAGCCGGCCGGCCGCTGGAATCTCGAAGAAAAGGACGGCGAGACCGGCGAGGCCGTGCGGCTGGCGCTGTCGCTGCTCGACAACCGCGACGCTGTCCTGCCCGTCGGCTTCCCCTATTTCGGCGGCAGGCCGCATGAGCATTTCCAGGGCAACGACCAGGGCGGCGACGTGATCGTGCGCAACGTCCCGGTGCGGCAGATCAAGCTCGCCGACGGCGAGGCCCATGTCGCGACGGTGTTCGATCTGCTGTGCGCCAATTACGGCATCGACCGCGGCCTCGGCGGCGCCTGCGCAAAAAATTTCGACGACAACGTGCCCTACACGCCGGCCTGGCAGGAGCCGATCACCGGCGTGTCGGCCGCGCAGGCCATCGAGGTGGCACGCGGCTTCGCGGACAACGCGGAGAAGACCAAGGGCCGCTCGATGGTCATCATCGGCGCCGGCATGAACCACTGGTACCACCAGGACATGGGGTACCGCAGCATCATCAACATGCTGATGATGTGCGGCACCGTCGGCATCTCCGGCGGCGGCTGGGCGCATTATGTCGGGCAGGAGAAGCTGCGGCCGCAGACCGGCTGGACCATGCTCGCCTTCGCGCTCGACTGGGTGCGGCCGCCGCGCCACATGAACGGCACGTCGTTCTTCTATGCGCACAGCGACCAGTGGCGCTACGAGAAGCTCGACGTTGCCGAGCTGTTGTCGCCGCTCGCCGACCCTGCGGCCTATCGCGGCAGCATCATCGACCTCAACGTCAAGGCCGAGCGCATGGGCTGGCTGCCCTCGGCGCCGCAGCTCGCCTGCAACCCGCTGCATCTTGCGGCGGAGGCCGAAAAGGCCGGCGTCCCGGTCAAGGACCATGTCGTCGCCGGCCTCAAATCCGGCCGGATCACGATGGCCTGCGAAGACCCGGACAACCCGATCAATTTCCCGCGCAACCTGTTCATCTGGCGCTCCAACCTGTTCGGCTCGTCCGGCAAGGGCCACGAGTATTTCCTGCGCCATTTCCTCGGCACACGGCATGGCCTGCAGGGCAAGGACCTCGGCGAGATGAACGGCGCCAAGCCGCATGACGTGACGTGGCGCGATCCCGCGCCCGAGGGCAAGCTCGATCTCGTCGTCACGCTCGACTTCCGCATGTCGACGAGCTGCCTCTACTCGGACGTCGTGCTGCCGACCGCGACCTGGTACGAGAAGAACGACCTCAACACCTCCGACATGCACCCCTTCATCCATCCGCTGTCGGCGGCGGTCGACCCGGTCTGGGAGTCGCGCAGCGACTGGGAAACCTACAAGGCGATCGCCAAGCGCTTCTCCGAGCTTGTCAAAGACCACCTCGGCGTCGAGCGCGACGTGGTGCTGACGCCGATCCAGCACGATACGCCGGCCGAGCTGGCGCAGCCGTTCGGCGTAAAGGACTGGAAGAAGGGCGAATGCGACCTGATCCCCGGCGTCACCGCGCCGCAGATCATGGTGGTCGAACGCGACTATCCGAATACCTATCGCCGCTTCACCGCGCTCGGCCCGCTGGCCGACAAGCTCGGCAACGGCGGCAAGGGTATCGCCTGGGACACTAAGGACGAGGTGGCAGGGCTCGGCGCCCTCAACTACCGTGTCAACGACGGCGGCCCGACCCACGGCCGGCCCCGCATCGTGAGCGACATCGACGCGGCCGAGACCATCCTCTATCTCGCGCCTGAGACCAACGGCGAGGTTGCGGTCAAGGCCTGGCAGGCGCTCGGTAAGATCACCGGCCGCGACCACACGCATCTCGCGGAGACGCGCGAGGACGAGAAGATCCGCTTCCGCGACATCCAGGCCCAGCCGCGCAAGATCATCTCGTCACCGACCTGGTCCGGCATCGAGAGCGAGCACGTCAGCTACAACGCCGGCTATACCAATGTGCACGAATTGATCCCGTGGCGCACGTTGAGCGGGCGCCAGCAGTTTTATCAGGATCACCGCTGGTTCCTCGATTTCGGCGAGGGATTTGCGGTCTACCGGCCGCCGATCGACACCCGGACCATCGACGGCATGTACGGGACCCGCAGCAACGGCGAGAAGGAGATCGTGCTCAACTTCATCACGCCGCATCAGAAGTGGGGCATCCATTCGACCTATACCGACAACCTCATCATGCTCACGCTGTCGCGCGGCGGGCCGATCGTGTGGCTCTCGGAGGTCGACGCGAAGGCGGCCGGCATCGTCGACAATGACTGGATCGAGCTGTTCAACACCAACGGTGCCATCGCCGCGCGCGCCGTAGTCAGCCAGCGCGTGCAGGCTGGAATGTGCATGATGTACCACGCACAGGAGAAGATCGTGAACGTGCCGGGCTCGCAGATCACCGGCCAGCGCGGCGGCATCCACAATTCCGTCACCCGCGCCGTGCTAAAGCCGACCCATATGGTCGGCGGCTACGCCCAGCTTTCTTACGGCTTCAATTACTACGGAACTGTCGGCTCGAACCGCGACGAGTTCGTCATCGTGCGCAAGCTCGTCAAGATCGACTGGCTCGACCATTCCAACCCCGTCGATCGCGCCGTTGCAGGAGCCACATCATGAAAATCCGCGCGCAAGTCGCGATGGTCCTCAACCTCGACAAGTGCATCGGGTGTCATACCTGCTCGGTCACCTGCAAGCAGGTGTGGACCTCCCGCCAGGGCATGGAATACGCCTGGTTCAACAACGTCGAGACCAAGCCCGGCATCGGCTACCCCAAGGAC
>CAZNTY010000293.1:0-10024 GCA_964576085.1 uncultured Undibacter sp.
CCAGCCGTCGGAAGCACGCGGATATCGGCATTCGCTGCCGGACACGTGGGAGATGCCGATATCCGCGTGCTTGGATTCCCCCGGCCCGTTGACGATGCAGCCCATCACCGCGACCTTGAGCGTCTCGACGCCGGGATAGCGCGTCTTCCACTCCGGCATCGAGGTGCGGATGAAGCCCTGGATGTCGGCGGCGAGTTCCTGGAACGTCGTCGAGGTGGTGCGGCCGCAGCCGGGACACGCCGCGACCAATGGCACGAAGGTGCGCAAGCCCATCGTCTGCAGCAATTCCTGCGCGACCTGCACTTCGCGCGTGCGGTCGCCGTTGGGCTCCGGCGTCAACGAGATGCGGACGGTGTCGCCGATGCCCTGCTGCAGCAGCACGCCCATGGCGGCGGACGAGGCGACGATGCCTTTCGAGCCCATGCCGGCCTCGGTCAAACCGAGATGCAGCGCGTAGTCGGAGCGGCGCGCCAGCTCGGCATAGACCGCGATCAGGTCCTGCACCGCCGACACCTTGGCCGACAGAATGATCTTGCTGCGCGGCAGGCCGATCTCCTCGGCGCGCGCGGCCGACAGCAGCGCCGACTGCACCATTGCTTCATGGGTGACTTCGCGCGCGGTGCGCGGCGCGCCGGCCCGCGCGTTCTCGTCCATCAGCCGCGTCAGCAGCTCCTGGTCGAGCGAGCCCCAGTTGACGCCGATGCGCACCGGCTTGCCGTGGCGGATCGCGGTCTCGACGATCTGGGTAAACTGCGGGTCGCGCTTGTCGCGGAAGCCGACAGTGCCGGGATTGATGCGGTACTTGTCGAGCGTCTCGGCGCAGGCCGGATGATCGGCGAGCAGCTTGTGGCCGATGTAATGGAAGTCGCCGACCAGCGGCACCGGCACGCCGAGCTGGCCGAGCCGGTCGCGGATGCGCGGCACCGCGGCGGCCGCTTCGTCACGGTCGACCGTGATCCGCACCAGCTCCGACCCGGCGCGCGCCAGCGCCGCGACCTGCCGCGCCGTCGCCTCGACATCGGCGGTGTCGGTGTTGGTCATTGACTGCACAACGATGGGTGCGCCGCCGCCCACGGTCACGCCACCAACGTCGACCGCTACCGAATTATGCCGCGGTTGAATGCCACTCATCGCAAAGACCTGAGCCTTCTCTTGCGCGCTTTATATATCAGCTTGGTCGCTGCCTTGCCGGGGAATCATGACGTGGTTGAGACGGCATGGACGCGCGATCCGGCGCCTTCGCCGCGTCAGCGGGCCGCCCGGTTGACCAGCACCAGCCCCGCCGCGACCAGGGCGACCGCGACGACGAAGGCCGGCGTCAACGGCTCGCCGAGCACCAGGTGGCCGGCGGCGACACCGAACAGGGGCGCGAGAAAAGTGAAGGCGGACAGCCGCGCCGCGGAATACCTGGCGACCAGCACGAACCAGACGACATAGGTGAGGCTGACCACAAAGAACGCCTGGTAGGCGAGCGCGCCGAGCGCCAGCATCGAGGGCAGCCCGCTCATGCGCTCGCCCGACAGCAGCGCCGCGACCGCAAAGATCGGCACCGACACCACGAGCTGATAAAGCATCACCTTTTCCGCGGCGAGGTCGTTGAGGCGGCTGGATTTGACCGTCAGCGTGATCGACGCCCACAGCGCCGCCGCCGCCACGATCAGCACGTCGCCGAGCGCCTGGCGCGGATCGAGCGCCGGCGTCGGCGCGCCGAACGCGACGACCATGCCGGCAAACGACAGCGCCAGGCCAGCCCATTGCTTCGGGCTGAACCGGTCTATCGGCAGCAGGATGCGCGAGCCGACCACGACGAAGAACGGTGCGAGATAAAGAAACAGGGTCGCGCGGGTCGCGGTCGTATAGACCAGCCCCTGATAGATCAGGATGAACTCGCCGGCGAACAGCACGCCGCTGAGCACACCGATCCTCAAGCTGCCGTCGCGTGAGAGCAGTGGAATCCGGCGCACGACGCACCAGCCCGCGATGCAGATCGCGGCAAGCAGTGAACGAAACAGGCCCTGCAGGAGCGGCGGAAAATCGTGCAAGGCCAGCTTGATGCTGACCTGATTGAATCCCCAGGACAGGCACAGGCCGACGACGACCGCGGTGGCGACGGGGTCGAGCGGGCGAACGGTATGATGGGTGGGTGCAGACGATTCAGGCATGAAATTCCCGGCGGCGGCCGCTTTTAACGCGCCATCGCGCACGAGACCATGTTCAGGCCTGGCAATGCCTGCACACGCCGCTGATTTCGATCACCGGAGTCTTGGGGGTAAAGCCTGCGGCACGCGAAGCGCTTTTGATCGTATCGGCGACAGCAGCGCCGGCAGCCTCGCCGACTGCGCCGCATTTCTCACAGATCAGGAACACGACCGGATCGCCGCTGTCGTGATTGTGCCCGCAGGCGATGAAGGCGTTGCGGCTCTCGATCCGATGCGCGAGGCCGTTATCGCGCAGAAAATCGAGCGCGCGATAAATCGTGATCGGTGACAATCGCTCGCCACGCACGGCAAGACGTTCGATCAACTCATAGGCGCCGAGCGGCTGGTGACTCGCGAGCAGCGCTTCGAGCACACGCCGGCGGATCGGCGTCAGTCGCGCCGCGCGCCGCGCGCAGATCGCCTCCGCCTGCGCGAGCGCATCGCTCTCGCAGCGCTCATGATCGTGACCAGGCGCGGGAAAGACTGCGTGCTGGGCTGTGCGTTTTGCCACGCGGCTGACTCCTTGCGGCCCCGAGTTTACCGGACATTTGTCATCTTCATGACCGGTACATCACTCGAATGGGATTCTGTGATGCTGAAATATATATTGCACCGCAGCAAGAACAGGGGCACCCTGCCGCCGATTTTGAGTGTGGAACCTGCAAGGAAAACCGCATGTTGAAAGGCAAATCTGCGCTCGTCACCGGCTCGACCTCCGGCATCGGCCAGGCCATCGCCCACGCGCTAGCCAAGGCCGGTGCCAACGTGATGCTCAACGGCTTCGGCGACGCCGGCGCGATCGAGAAGCAGCGCGCCGCCCTGGCCAAGGAGTGCAGCGTGACAGTCGCCTATTCAGCCGCCGACATGACCAAGCCTGCCGAGATCGCCGACATGGTCAAGACGGCCGAGAAGGCATTCGGCGCGCTCGACATCCTGGTCAACAATGCCGGCATCCAGCACGTCGCCCCGGTCGAGAATTTTCCGATCGACCGCTGGGACGCCGTGATCGCCATCAATCTGTCGTCGTCGTTCCACACCATCCGCGCCGCGCTGCCCGGCATGAAAAAGCGCAAGTGGGGCCGCATCATCAACATTGCTTCGGCGCACGGCCTCGTCGCCAGCGCCGAGAAGGCAGCCTATGTCGCCGCCAAGCACGGCCTCATGGGACTGACGAAAGTAGTCGCGATCGAGGCGGCAAACGACGGCGTCACCTGCAACGCGATCTGCCCGGGCTGGGTGCTGACGCCGCTGGTGCAGAAGCAAATCGACGACCGCGCCAAGGCGTCCGGGCAGACCAACGAGCAGGCGAAAATCGCCCTCATCTCGGAGAAGCAGCCGATGCACGAATTCACCAAACCGGACTCGATCGGCGCGCTCGCGGTGTTCCTGTGCGGCGACGCGGCTGAGACCATCACCGGGGTCGCCCATTCGATCGACGGCGGCTGGATCGCGCAGTGAATTTCCTGTCGCGCGCATTCGGGCGGGAGCCGACGCCGCGGCCGGCGCAAAAACGCGTCAACCTCGCCCTGCAAGGCGGCGGCGCGCACGGCGCTTTCACCTGGGGTGTGCTCGACCATCTGCTCGACGACGGCCGACTGGCGATCGACGGCATCTCCGGCACGTCGGCCGGCGCAGTGAACGCGGTGATGCTGGCCGACGGGCTGACGGCGGGCGGCAAGGACGAGGCGCGCAAGCGCCTCGCGGATTTCTGGCGCGCCGCGAGTCTCGGCGGCGACCTGCCGCGCGTGCAGCGGATCGTGATCGACCGGCTGTTCTCGATGCTCCCCTTGCCTGGCGACCAGCCGTGGTTTTCGCCGTGGTCGGGTTATTTCTCGCCCTACGACCTCAACCCTCTCAACATCAATCCGCTGAAGGACCTGATCGAGCGCTTCGTCGATTTCGAGCGGCTACGGGCTGCTCCGCGCGAAATCTACGTTGCGGCGACCAATGTGCAGACGGGGCAGCTGCACATTTTCACCCGCGAAACGCTGTCAGCCGAGGCGGTGATGGCATCCGCCTGCCTGCCGACCGTCTTCCGCGCAGTCGAGATCAATAACGTGCCCTATTGGGACGGGGGCTATCTCGGCAATCCCGTGATCTTTCCGTTTTTCCGCTCGACGCAGACCGAGGACGTCCTGATCGTCCAGATCAACCCGCTGCTGCGCAAGAAGGTGCCGACGTCGAGCCGCGAGATCATCAGCCGCATCCAGGAGATCAGCTTCAATTCCTCGCTGCTGGTCGAGCTGCGCTCGATCGAATTCGTCAACCGCATGATCGAGGAGGGCCGCCTGCCGCGCGGCACCTCTGATGGCCAGTACCGCAAGCTCAGGGTGCATCGCATCGTGCTGGAAGGACTCGGCGAACGCATGTCGTCGTCGAGCCGGCTGCGCAACGACTACGAAACCTTTACGCTGCTGCGCAAGCTCGGCCAGCGCGCCGCGCGGCGATTCCTTGAAGCGCATTATGCGCAGATCGGCGAGACCAGCTCGGTCGAGATCAAGAGCGAAATCTTCGCGGGTGCGCACTAAAGCTAAATGACTTTAGGTCGAATCGGAATTCTTCTCCGTCATTCTGAGGCGAAAATGCAGCCAATGAAGTCAGCGCTTTCGCCAAAGCCCGTCATGGCCGGGCTTGTCCCGGCCATCTCGCTTAGGCTGGCATTGTGCGTCCCCAAGCGGGATGCCCGGCACAAGGCCGGGCATGACAGAGCGTTGAATTTGCTCGTTTCATTTCCGGTCAGGCGCTCAGGATGGCGGAAAAACGCTTCGACCTAAAATCATCGCGTTATAGCAATGCCAGACTTGGACCCATGACTCCGTTGGTTGCAGAGATCGGTGCGACGCGTCTTGAGATTCGCGTCGCCGACATCACCACGCTCGGCACTGATGCCATCGTCAACGCCGCGAACCGCTCGCTGCTCGGTGGCGGCGGCGTGGACGGCGCGATCCATCGCGCCGCAGGGCCGCAGCTGCTCGATGCCTGCCGCCGCCTCGGCGGTTGCGACACCGGCGGCGCCAAGATCACGCCGGGATTCAAACTGAAGGCGCGCCACATCATCCACGCGGTGGGACCGGTCTGGCGCGGCGGCGAGGCGGGGGAGGACGAACTGCTGGCGTCCTGCTACCGGACCGCGCTCCATCTTGCCGCCGATACCAGCCTTGCCTCGATCGCGTTTCCGGCGATCTCGACCGGTATCTACGGCTTCCCGCCCGACCGCGCGGCGCGCATCGCGACCGGCACGGTCGCGGCAGAGCTGGCGGCCGACCCCCGCGGGATCGGACACGTCATTTTCTGCTGTTTCTCCGCGACGAGCGCAGATCATCACGCCCGGGCGTTCGCCGACTTGGGACTGGCGTGACGGCGGCCAGATTGGGAGACAGCAATCGCTCTCCCCGCCCATCGGGCCGCGAAAACCGCATAGCGTCTCCGCTTTTTCGGCTATATAATAAGCTTGCTTATAATAAGCCGCACTATTAGATTGTCGACATGGTTCCGATCCCCGTCAATCGCGAATTAGGCTTCACGCTGATGGACGTCGCCCGCCTGTTGCGGACCTACGCCGACCAGCGCGCCCGCCAGTTCGGTATTTCCCGCGCCCAGTGGGCGGTGCTGTTCCGGCTCGACCGCTCGGAAGGGCTCAATCAATCCGAGCTCGCAGAACTGCTCGACCTGCAGCCGATTACGCTGACGCGGCTGCTCGACCGGCTCGCCGCCAACGGCCTGATCGAACGCAAGCCCGACCCGAACGACCGGCGGGCCAACCGGCTCTATCTCACGCCGGCCGCGCGGCCCCTCCTGGACCGGCTCGCCGAGCTCGGCTCCGACATGATGGATACCGTGCTGGAGGGTTTCGACCGCAAAACGGCCGAACGCCTGCTGCACGATCTCGAAGCCGTGAGAGCCAATCTGCGGTCGGCAATCGGCCGTCACCCGTCGCAAGCCGCCAATGGTTGAATGTCATGAGCGATAAAGTCCTGAAGATCGTGCCGCCGGAAGGCAAGAAGACCGACTCCTCTCCCGCGGCCAATGAAAGCAAGACCGGCGTCGGCACGGGCCGCAAGCGCCTGCGCATGATTCTGCTGGTCGCGATCCCGCTGCTGCTGCTGGTCGGCGGCGGCGCCTTCTACCTGACCGGCGGCCGCTACATTTCCACCGACAATGCCTATGTCGGCGCGCAAAAAGTCCTGGTAACGCCCGACATTTCCGGAAAGGTCGCCGAGATCAAGGTGCATGAAGGCCAGCACGTCAAAGCCGGCGACGAGTTGTTCGCGCTCGACCCGCAGCCGTTCCAGCTTGCGTCGGCGCAGGCGGAATCAAAGCTCGCCGACGCGCGCATCGCCTACAATAACCTGAAGACCAATCTCGTCTCGCTCAACCAGCTTGTCGACCTTGCCGAGAAGAGCGTCGCGTTGAAGCAGAAGGATGTCGAGCGCAAGAGCGCGTTGGTGCAGACCCAGGCCGGCTCGCAGGCCGATGTCGACAAGGCAGCGAGCGACATGGTGGCCGCGCAACTGCAACTGCGCTATGCGCGGCAGCAGCGCGACAACACGCTTAATCAGTTGCGCGGCAATCCGAACCTGCCGCTCGAAGAATTCCCCGCCTACCAGCAGGCACAGGCTGCGCTCGCCCAGGCCAAGCGCGACCTTGACCACACCGTGCTGCGCGCGGCGATCTCCGGCACCGCGACGCAGGTCGACAATATCCAGCTCGGTCGCTTCGTCACCGCCGGCTCGCCGGTGTTCTCGATCGTCGACGACGCGGCTCCCTGGGTCGACGCCAACCCGAAAGAAACCGACATCACTTATCTCCGCATCGGACAGAAGGCGACGATCGACGTGGATAGCTTCCCGGACCGCACTTTCACCGGGACCGTTGCCTCGGTCAGCCCCGGCACCGGCGCGCAATTCTCGATCCTGCCGCCGCAGAACGCCAGCGGCAACTGGGTCAAGGTCGTGCAGCGCGTGCCGGTGCGCGTCGTGTTCGACAAGGGTCAGGACCTTGGTCTGCTGCGCTCAGGCATGAGCGCGACCGTGGAAATCGACACCCATCATAGCCGGTTGCCGTTCCTGAACGGTGGAGCGCGAGCCGCGGAATGAAGCCGGAGGGCGCCATAACGCCGGAGCTCCGGCGCGTATTGGTGACGATCTGCTGCATGACCGCGACCATCATGCAGGCCCTCGACACCACGATCGCCAACGTCGCGCTGCCTTACATGCAGGGCTCGCTGTCGGCTTCGCTCGACCAGGTCAACTGGGTGCTGACGTCCTACATCGTCGCCGCCGCGATCATGACTGCGCCGATCGGCTGGCTCGCCGATCGCTTTGGCCGCAAGCGGCTTTTTATCATCTGCGTCGCCGGCTTCACCGTCGCTTCGCTGCTTTGCGCCATGGCGCAGAATATCGCGCAGATCGTGCTGTTCCGCCTGCTGCAAGGCATGGCCGGCGCGGCGCTGGTGCCGCTGTCGCAGTCGGTGATGCTCGACGCCTACCCCCCGCACGCCCGCGGCAAGGCGATGGCGATCTGGGGCATGGGCGTGATGCTCGGCCCAATCATGGGGCCGACGCTCGGCGGCTGGCTGACTGACAATTATTCCTGGCACTGGGTGTTTCTGATCAATCTGCCGATCGGCGTCGGCACCGTGATCGGCATGCTGCTATTCATGGAGGAGACGCAGCAGCACCATCACCTGCGCTTCGACTGGTTCGGTTTCATCTCGCTTGCGATCGGCATCGGCGCGTTGCAGATGCTGCTTGACCGCGGCGAGCAGGTCGGCTGGTTCGAAGCCACCGAGATCTGGATCGAGGCGATCATCTCGGTCGCCGGTTTCTATTATTTCTTCGCGCATTCGCTGACAACCGACGAGCCGTTCGTGCGCTTCGAGCTGTTCAAGGACCGCAACTTCATCAGCGGCTGCCTGTTCATGGTGGTGATCGGCATCGTGCTGTTCGGCACGATGGCGCTGGTGACGCCGTTCATGCAGAACGTGCTCGGCTATCCGATTCTCACCGCCGGCATGCTGCTGGGCTCGCGCGGCGTCGGCACGATGTTCACGATGATGGCCGCGCCGCAGCTCATGAAGCGGGTCGAGGCGCGCTACCTGATCCTGACCGGGTTGGCGCTCGCCGCCGTCACGCTTTACCAGATGACGGCTTTCACGCTCGACACCCCGCCCGCCACGATCGTGGTCATCAGCATCGTTCAGGGCGTCGGCCTCGGGCTGCTGTTCGTTCCGATCAGCTCGGTCGCCTTCACGACGCTGCCAAACAACCTGCGCACCAGCGGCACCGCGATCACGACCCTGATTCGCAATATCGGGTCCTCGATCGGCATCTCGATGGTGATCGCGAACCTCACCAGCAAGACGACCTATATGCATGCGCGTCTGGTCGAGGACGTCACGCCGTTCAACGATGCACTGCAGTTTCCCGACGTGGCATCGATCCTGAATACCGGGACCGACACCGGCCGGGCTTTGCTCGACATGATCGTGACGCAGCAGGCGGCGGTCATTGCCTATGCCAACGACTTCAAGCTGCTGATGGTGCTCTGTCTCGTCTCGATGCCGCTCGTTGTCGTGATCGGCAAATCGCGCGTGCATAACGGCGGCGGTCCGGCGGCACAGCAGGCGCACGCCGCGCTGGATTAACCGAGAAATTCCTTGCGGACCGCCTCGGTATTCGCGCCGAGCGCCGGGATCGCGCCATAGCGGCGCGGTGCGCGGGCCCAGACCGGCGCCGGTGCCGGCGTCGAGACCGGCCCGCTCGGCGCATCGACCGTGATGCGGCGCAAATGCGGATGCACCGACAGCAGCGCGGCATCGTTGACGCGCGCGAACGCGATATCGGCGGCCTCCAACACCCGTGCCAGCGGCTCGACATCATGCTTTGCGAACACCGCAGCGACCAGCGCGTCGGTCTCGCGGCGGTTGGCGACACGCTTCGGATTGGTGGCGAACTTCTCGTGGGCGCCGAGCGCCGCGTCGCCCAGCACCTTCTCCGCCAGGACGCGCCATTCGCGGTCGTTCTGGATCGCGATCAGGATGTCGGCAGCGTCCCGCGTCTTGAATACCCCATAGGGCGCGATGCCGGCATGGGCGAGACCGATGCGCCGGAACGGCATGCCGCCCTCTTCCCACAGCAGCGGCACCGTCATCCATTCCGCCATACCGTCGAACATCGAGATCGAAATCTCAGCACCCTCGCCGGTGCGCCCCCGCGCGAGCAGCGCCTCGAGGATCGCCTGGTAGGCGTTGAAGCCGGCGGCGATATCGACGATCGAAACGCCGACCCGCGCCGGCGCCTCCGGTCCGCCGGTGACGGACGATACGCCTGATTCCGCCTGGATCAGCAGATCATAGGCTTTGCGCTGCGCGTACGGCCCGGTTTCGCCGTAGCCGGAAATCGAGCAGCAGATCAGCCGCGGATAGTCCTCGCGCAGCCGCGCCACCGCGAAGCCGAGCTTGGCGAGCGCGCCGGGCTTCAGGTTCTGCACGAATACATCTGCCTTGGACAGCATCGCCTCGAGCAGCTTTTTGTCGTGGGGCTGCGACAGGTCGCAGACCACGGATTCCTTGCCACGGTTGAGCCAGACGAAGTTGGCGCTCTCGCCGTGCACGACATGGTCGTATTGGCGGGCGAAGTCGCCTTCCGGCCGCTCGACCTTGATGACGCGCGCGCCGGCATCGGCGAGCCGGCAGGTGCATTGCGGCGCCGCCACCGCCTGCTCGACCGAGACGACGAGGAGACCGGAGAGAGGGAGAGTCATTGAAATACTCGGTGCTGCTTGTCATGCCCGGCTTTATGCCGGGCATCCACGCTTTTTATCTA
>CAZNTY010000294.1:0-11819 GCA_964576085.1 uncultured Undibacter sp.
CCTGCTGCTGCTGGCGCTGCCGGTGCTGGCGGGCGCCATCACCATGCTGCTCACCGACCGTAATTTCGGCACCACGTTCTTCAACCCGGAGGGCGGCGGCGATCCGCTGCTGTTCCAGCACCTGTTCTGGTTCTTCGGCCACCCGGAGGTCTACATCCTGATCCTGCCGGGCTTTGGCATGATCTCGCAGATCGTCTCGACCTTCTCGAAGAAGCCGGTGTTCGGCTACCTCGGCATGGCCTACGCGATGGTCGCGATCGGCGGCATCGGCTTCGTGGTGTGGGCGCATCACATGTACACGGTCGGCCTGTCGACCGGCGCGCAGGCTTATTTCGTCGCCGCGACCATGGTGATCGCGGTGCCGACCGGCGTGAAGATCTTTTCCTGGATCGCCACGATGTGGGGCGGCTCGATCGAGTTCCGCGCGCCGATGTTGTGGGCGATCGGCTTCATCTTCCTGTTCACCATCGGCGGCGTTACCGGCGTCGTGGTCGCCAATGCCGGCGTCGACCGGGTGCTGCACGACACCTATTACGTCATCGCGCATTTCCATTACGTGATGGGCGTGGCGGCGGTATTCGCGATCTTTGGCGGCTGGTACTACTGGTTCCCGAAGATGAGCGGCTACCTGTACAATGAGACGATCGCCAAGGTGCATTTCTGGATCACCTTCATCGGCGTGAACATCATCTTCTTCCCGCAACACTTCCTCGGGCTGGCCGGCATGCCGCGGCGCACCGTCGACTACCCCGATGCGTTCCACGGCTGGAACGAGATCTCGTCCTATGGCTCCTATCTCACCGGCCTCGGCGTCATCGTCTTCTTCATCGGTGTGATCGAAGCCTTCTCGCGTAAGCGCGTCGCCGGTGACAATCCTTGGGGCGTAGGCGCCACCACGCTGGAATGGACGCTGTCGTCGCCACCGCCGTTCCACCAGTTCGAGACGCTGCCGCGGATCAAGTAAGGATCAGACTGGCCTCATGTCGCTTGTCAGCGAGGGTGCGGATTTTCACGGCTCTCTTGCCATCGATGCCCAGCCGAGCATCGCGGGGCCGGGCGATTATCTGAGTCTGATGAAGCCACGGGTGATGTCGCTCGTGGTGTTCACGGCGCTGACCGGGCTCGCCGTCGCCCCGGCGCACATCCATCCGCTGATCGGCTTCACCGCGCTGCTCTGCATCGCGGTCGGAGCCGGCGCGGCCGGCGCGCTCAACATGTGGTACGATGCCGATATCGACGCCCGCATGGTCCGCACCGCGCGCCGGGCGGTGCCGATGGGCCGTGTCCGGCCCGGGGAGGCGCTTGCCTTCGGCCTGACGCTGGCGGTGTTTTCGGTGGTGATGCTCGGCCTGCTGGTGAACGTCCTGTCGGCGGTGCTGCTCGCCTTCACCATCTTCTTCTACGCCGTCATCTATACGATCTGGCTCAAGCGTTCGACGCCGCAGAACATCGTGATCGGCGGTGCCGCCGGCGCGCTGCCGCCGATGATCGGCTGGGCGGCGGTGACAGGCTCGCTCTCACTCGAGCCGCTGCTGCTGTTCCTCGTCATCTTCATGTGGACGCCGCCGCACTTCTGGGCGTTGTCGCTCTACCGGGCCGACGACTATGCCCGCGCCGGCGTGCCGATGCTGCCGGTGGTGGCTGGCGAAGTGGCGACGCGGCGGCAGATCCTGCTCTACACCCTGGTCTTGGTGCCGCTCGGCGTTGCGCCCTGGATGCTGGGTTATGCCGGCATGCTCTACGGCATGACCGCGGTCGTCAGCGGCGCGGTGATGGTCGCCCTGGCCTGGCAGGTCTATGGCGAGCGCAATCCCGCCGATCGGGCCAGCAAGCATCTGTTCGCGTTCTCGGTTCTGTATCTCTTTCTGCTGTTTGCCGTGCTGCTGGTGGAGCGCGGCTGGGATGGGCTGCTGATCCGATGGGCTGCTGCGTGAGTGATATCGCGATGAATGACAAGCGAGACGAGCAGGGCATCGTGCTCACCGAGGCGCAGAAACGCGCGCGGCGCTCGCGCTCGATCGCGATCGCGCTGGCGCTCGCCGCGCTGGTCATCCTGTTCTACGTCATCACCCTGGTGAAGGGGCCGATCGTCCTGGTCCGACCGATATGAGCAAGCCGCGGGCCGAACAAACCAGGATGCGGCGCGACATGGTCGTCGCCGCGAGCTGCGGCGTTTTCGGCGCGCTGTTGGTGGGCGCCGCTTATGCGGCGGTGCCGCTCTACAACTGGTTCTGCCGCACCACCGGCTTTGGCGGCGCCACGGTGATTTCGAAGACGGCGCCCGATCAGGTGCTCGGCCGCACAGTGAAGGTGCGATTCGATTCAAACGTGGCGCCGGGTCTGCCGTGGAAATTCGTGCCGGAGCAGAACGAGATCACGGTCCATATCGGCGAGGTCGTGACCGTTCACTACAAGGTCATCAACGAGGCGGCCCGCGCCGTCACGGCGCAGGCCTCCTATAACGTCACGCCGCCAACCGTCGGTGGCTATTTCAACAAGATCAACTGCTTCTGCTTCACCGAGCAGAGGCTCAAGGCCGGCGAGACGCGCGAGATGGCGGTGGTGTTCTATGTCGATCCGTCGATCGCGAAGGACAGCGATCAGAAAGCTCTCGATACCATCACGCTGTCCTACACTTTTTATCCGCTGCGCGACGCGCCGGCGCCTTTGGCCGACGCGAGCGACAGGCCTTCGGGCAGGCTATAAGAGAGGAACGGAGATCGGAGACCAATGACGATGGCGACCGCGCATACCAAGCACCACGACTATCATCTCGTGGATCCGAGTCCGTGGCCGGTGGTCGGCTCCGCTTCGGCCTTCATCACGGCGGTGGGCGGCATCTTATGGATGCATCACCTGTCGCCGGCCGCGCCGCTGGTCTTCGGCGTCGGCGTGCTCGGCGTCCTCTACACCTTCATCGGCTGGTGGCGCGATGTCATCGACGAGGCGGAGTTCAGGGGCGACCACACGCGCGTGGTGCAGATTTCGCACCGCTACGGCATGATCCTGTTCATCGCCTCGGAGGTGATGTTCTTCGTCGCCTGGTTCTGGGCCTATTTCAATACCGCGTTGTGTCCCAACGAGGTGAAAGATGTGGCGCGCACCGCCTTCACCGGCGGTGTGTGGCCGCCGCACGGCATCGAGACCTTCGATCCGTGGCATCTGCCGCTGCTCAACACGCTGATCCTGCTCACCTCGGGCACGACCGTCACCTGGGCGCATCACGCGCTTCTGGAAAATGACCGCCGGGGCCTGAAGTGGGGGCTGATCCTCACCATCGCGCTCGGCCTCACCTTCACCTGCGTGCAGGCCTACGAGTATTCGCACGCCGCCTTCCATTTCAGCGGCAATATCTACGGCGCCACCTTCTTCATGGCGACCGGCTTCCACGGCGCGCACGTCATCATCGGCTCGATTTTCCTGATCGTCTGCCTGGTCCGTGCGTTCAAGGGCCACTTCAGCCCGACGCATCATCTCGGTTTCGAGTTTGCCGCCTGGTACTGGCATTTCGTCGACGTTGTGTGGCTGTTCCTGTTCGCCTGCATTTACGTCTGGGGCTCGGGCATGCCGCATCCGGAGTGATTGGGACGTGTCGGCATAAAGGCCGCAGCGAAAAGGACGGAGGGCGGCGACAAGCCGCCCTTTTGTTTTAGGTTCGGAGGCAAAGTGATGGCGCAGGATTCGCTGATGACGTCGGTCAGCCGCGGCCTGCGCGGCCGCTGTCCGCGCTGCGGGGAGGGGCCGCTGTTTCGCGGGTTCATTACGCTGCGGCCACGCTGCGAGAATTGCGGCCTCGATTACGGCTTCGCCGACGCCGGCGACGGTCCGGCGGTGTTCGTCATCCTGCTCGGTGGTTTCGTGGTGGTGTTTGCTGCGTTGCTCACCGAGGTGCTCTACCGGCCTCCGTTCTGGCTGCATGCGGCGCTGTGGCTGCCGCTGATCCTGATCGTGACGCTGCTGCCGCTGCGCCTGCTCAAGGGGCTGCTGATCGACCTGCAGTATCATCACAAGGCGCAAGAGGGGCGGCTGCATCATCACCGTGGCGGCGAATGACGGCGGCGCGCCCCATCCTTGGCGCGACGGTGGCGACCGTCATCGGCTTCGCCATTCTGGTCGGCCTCGGCACCTGGCAGCTCGAGCGCAAGGCATGGAAGGAAAACCTGATCGAGACGCTGACGGCGCGCCTGTCGGCTCCGCCACAGCCGCTGCCGCCGGCGACGCAGTGGCCCACGCTGCGCGCCGACGAGGACGAGTATCGCCGCGTCAGCCTGCATGCCGACTTCCAGCCGGGGCAGCGCGCGCTGGTCTATGCCGCCGCCTCGGCGTTCCGGCCGGACGTGAGCGGAATGGGCTACTGGATATTCGTGCCGGGGCGGTTGCCTGATGGCGGCACCGTCGTGGTCAATCGTGGCTTCGTGCCCTTCGGTCATGAAGGGCGGTCCGGCCCGGCCGGCCCGGCCGACATCGTCGGGGTGCTGCGCTGGCCGGAGCACGCCGGCCTGTTCACGCCGGCGCCGTCGGGCGGTGTGTGGTATGCGCGCGATCCCGAAGCCATCGCAGCGGCGAAAAACTGGGGCCCGGTCGCGCCGTTCTATGTCGAGCAGGAATCACCGCAGCCGCCGGACGGCCCGCAGGCCGGCCGGCTGGTCGTCCGCCTGCCGAACAACCACCTGCAATACGTCATCACCTGGTACGGCCTCGCGGCGGCGCTGATCGGCGTCTATCTGGTGTGGCTGCGCGGCCGTTTGCGCCGCGCCTGAGCCCCGGCTACTGTGCCTTTGGCGGGCCGGCAGGCCCGAAAAGGCGACTTAATTCAATGCGTTACGTCTCAACCCGGGGCGAGGCCGCCCCGCTCGATTTTGTCGGCGCGATGCTCGCGGGCCTGGCCCGCGACGGTGGCCTCTATGTGCCCGAGGCATGGCCGCAACTCGACGCCGCGGCGGTCGCGGGTTTTGCCGGACGGCCCTATGCCGAAGTCGCCTGTGCCGTGATGCGCCCGTTCACCGCCGGCGCGCTCGAGGAGGCCGATCTCGCCCGCATGGCGCAGGAGGCCTATGGCGGCTTCCGCCATCCGGCGACCGCGCCGCTGGTCCAGCTCGCGCCGGGCACCTTCGTGCTCGAGCTGTTCCACGGTCCGACGCTCGCCTTCAAGGACCTGGCGATGCAGCTCGTCGCGCGGCTGATGGACCACGTGCTGCGGCGGCGGGGCGAGCGCACCACCGTCGTGGTCGCGACCTCGGGCGACACCGGCGGCGCCGCGGTCGAGGCCTTCCGCGGCCGCGCCAACATTGATCTCGTCGTGCTCTATCCGCACGGCCGCATCTCGGAGGTGCAGCGGCGGATGATGACGACCGCGCCCGACGACAACGTGCACGCGCTGGCGATCGAGGGCACGTTCGACGACTGCCAGGCGCTGGTGAAGGCGATGTTCAACCATCACGCCTTCCGCGACCGCGTCCGGCTTTCCGCCGTCAACTCGATCAACTGGGCGCGCGTCCTGGCGCAGACCGTCTATTACTTCACCGCCGCGGTCGCGCTCGGCGCGCCGTCGCGCAAGGTCGCCTTCACGGTGCCGACCGGGAATTTCGGCGACGTTTATGCCGGCTATGTTGCCTCGCGCATGGGACTGCCGATCGACCGGCTGGTGATCGCGACCAACGTCAACGACATCCTCGCCCGCACCTTCGCCACCGGCGCCTATGAGATTCGCGAGGTGACGCCGACCACCTCGCCGTCGATGGACATCCAGGTATCCTCGAATTTCGAGCGGCTGCTGTTCGACGCTTACCGGCGCGATGCCGCCGCGATCCGCGCATTGATGGGGTCGCTGGCGCAGTCGAAACGTTTCGCGCTGTCGAGCGCCGCGCTCGCCGAGATACGCGGCCGCTTCAGCGCCGAGCGCGCCGACGAGGACGAGGTCGCCGCCACCATGCGCGCCACCTTCCGCGAAGCCGGCTATTGCATCGATCCGCATACCGCGGTCGCGCGCGCGGTCGCGGAGAAAGAGGCGCGCGATCCATCGGTGCCGATGATCGTGCTGTCGACCGCGCATCCGGCAAAGTTCCCGGATGCGGTCGAGGCCGCGTGCGGCTTCAGGCCGAAATTGCCGGACTGGCTCGGCGATCTCGGCACGCGCCGCGAACGGATCATGGTCCTGCCGGTTGACCAGGCGGCGGTGGAGGATGTCGTCGCGTCGGCGTCCCGCGCGGCGCGAGAGGGAGTGGTGGTATGAGCGTCGAGGTCACGCGTCTGGCATCGGGCCTCACCGTCGTCACCGATGCGATGGCGCATCTCGAGACCGCCTCGCTCGGGGTCTGGGTCGGCTCCGGCAGTCGCGACGAGCGGCCGGACGAGCACGGCATCTCGCACCTTCTCGAACACATGGCGTTCAAGGGCACCGGCCGCCGCAGCGCCCGCGAAATCGCCGAGACGATCGAGGCGGTGGGCGGCGACCTCAATGCCGCCACCAGCATCGAAACCACGGCTTACTACGCGCGGGTGCTCAAGGCCGACGTGCCGCTGGCGCTCGACGTCCTCGCCGACATCCTGTCCGATCCGAGCTTCGAGCCCGCCGAGCTCAAGCGCGAGCAGAACGTCATCGTGCAGGAGATCGGCGCCGTCGAGGACGCGCCGGACGACCTTGTGTTCGACCGCCTGCAATCGATCGCGTTCCCGGACCAGCCGGTCGGGCGCTCGATCCTCGGCACGCCGGAGACCGTGCGGTCGTTCCGGCCCGACACGCTGCGCGGCTATCTCGGCCGCAACTATCGCGCCCCCGACATGATCATCGCGGCGGCCGGCGCGGTCGAGCACGCGGCGATCGTGGCGCAGGTCGAGCGGCACTTCGGCAAATTCGGCGGACAGCCCGCGCCGGTGCCGCAGCCGGCGCACTTCGGCGGCGGCAGCCGGATCGAGACGCGCGATCTGGAGCAGGTTAATGTCGCGCTGGCGCTGCAGGGCGTGCCGCAGCGCGATCCCGAGCTGTTCAGCCTGCAGGTGTTCACCAGCGTGCTCGGCGGCGGAATGTCGTCGCGGCTGTTCCAGGAGGTCCGCGAGAAGCGCGGCCTGTGCTACTCGATCTACAGCTTTCACATGCCCTATTTCGACACCGGCCTGTTCGGCCTCTATGCCGGCACCGACGAAGCCGACGCGCCCGAGTTGATGCGGGTCGTGGTCGATCAGATCGGCGACGCCACGGAAACTCTCGCAGAGCACGAAGTGGCCCGCGCCAAGGCGCAGATGAAGGCCGGGCTGCTGATGGCACTGGAAAGCTCCGGCGCGCGCGCCGAGCAGCTGGCGCGGCAGATGCTCGCTTACGGCCGGCCGCTCTCGCTCGAGGAGATCGTCGCCAAGGTCGATGCCGTCACGGTGGAGACGGCTCGCGCCGCCGGCCGCGCCCTGATCGGCCGCAGCGCCCCGGCGATCGTCGCGCTCGGCCCCGGAGGCGGCCTTGCCAGCGCCGTCGCTATCGCGGAAAGTCTGGCCCGGCGGGCGGCCTGACGGCCCGCACGGGGCGGCAGGGTCATGGCATTATTCCGCAGTGTCGGTGAGCCGGAGCTCAACATCAGAAACCCGGACGTCGTATTGCGCGCGCCGCAGATGACCGATCACGCCGAGTGGGCGGCGTTGCGGGAGGAAAGCCGCGACTTCCTCACGCCGTGGGAGCCGATCTGGCCGTCGGACGACCTGACGCGCGCCGCGTTCCGCCGGCGGCTCAAGCGCTATGCGGAGGATCAGCGCACCGATCAGGCCTATGCCTTCCTGATTTTCCGCACCAAGGACGACGCGCTGGTCGGCGGCATCACGCTGGCCAATCTGCGGCGCGGTGTCGCGCAGGCCGGCAGCATCGGCTATTGGGTCGGCGCGCGCTACGCGCGGCAGGGCTACATGACCGCGGCGATGCGCGCGCTGGTACCCTTCGCCTTCGACACCCTGCGCCTGCACCGCCTCGAAGCGGCCTGCATCCCCACCAATGCCGCCTCGATCGCGCTGCTGGAAAAAAGCGGCTTCACGCGCGAGGGCTACGCCCGGGAATATCTCTGCATCAACGGCGTCTGGGCCGACCACCTGCTGTACGCACGGCTGAGGACCGATCCGATCTGAGGCGGCGCGGTCTTTTGATTGCCGCGCCTGCATTGCTATAAATGCAGCAGGACCAGCAGCGACCCCGGCGGAACCATGCGTGACGTGCGAGCAGTTTTTCTATTCGGTGCAATGACGCTGGCGCTCGGCGCCTGCTCGTCGGTGTCGCATCTGCTCGATTCGTCGAGCGACAAGCCGGCCGCGTCGTCATCGTCGTCGTCCAGCCTGCTGTCCAGCATGGGTCTCGGTTCGTCATCGACGACGGACACGGCCGCGGATGACCCGAACAAGCTGAGCCCCGAGGATTACACCTGTCCGGACGTGACCGTGCGCAACGGCGCCGGCACGCTGTTGATCGGCAGCAAGTCGCAGCTCGGCGAAGTGAGCGCGATGGACCTGCGCTACCAGGGCACGCTCACGCAGTTCGCCCGCGAGTGCACGCCGCGCAACGGTATCATGACGATGAAGGTCGGCATCCAGGGCCGCGTCATCACCGGGCCGGCGGGCGGCCCGGGGCAGGTCGACGTGCCGTTGCGCCTCGCGGTGGTGCAGGAAGGTCCCAATCCGAAAACGGTGCTGTCCAAGCTCGTGCACATTCCGGTCACGGTGAATGCCGATTCGGCCAATGTCGACTTCACCCACATCGATCCGGATGTCGCGTTCCCGATTCCGAAGCCGGTCACGGCGCTCGATTCGTATGTCGTCTACGTCGGCTTCGATCCTTCGGCGTCGGCACCGCAGAAGCCGAAGCCGCGCAGCCGCAAGCGCTAGTCACGGTTGCTCACCACCCGCGCAGCTCGGCGATCGCGCCCTTGAGCATGCGCATATCGTTGATGACGATGCGGGCGCCTTTCTGCTTGAGGTGTCGCGCCAGATTGTCGCCGGCGTGGCTGCCGCCGGCGAAGCCGATCGCCGTCATGCCGGCGGCGATGGCGGCCGCGACCCCGACCGGGGAATCCTCGACCACGATGCACTGCGACGGCTTGACGTTCATCCTGGCGGCGGCGAGCAGGAACAGGTCCGGCGCCGGTTTGCCTTTCGGCACCTCGCTTGCCGAGAACAGGTAGGGATCGAAGAAGCGCAACAGGTCGGTCGTTTCGAGGCTCAGGCGGATACGGTCGAACGAGGAGGACGACGCGACGCATTTCGGGCCACGCAGCCAGCTCAGCGCATGGGCGACGTGCGCGGTCGCGCGCAGCTCCTTGCGGAAGCGCTCGAGCGTCGCAGCGACGACGGTCGCGGCGAAATTCGGCGGCAACCTGCGGCCGGCGGCGCGCTCGATCTCCGCGAACATGTCGGCCGGCCGGCGGCCGACGAAATAGCGGGCGATCACGTCGGGCGTCAGCGCGAAGCCGGCGCGGATGAACTCCTGCGACACCACGGCGGCGGCGAGCCGCTCGCTGTCGACCAGAACGCCGTTGCAGTCGAAAATGACCAAGGGGTCCCCCGACACCTCGGCCGAAAAACGCCGGCCGCACGCAAACGCTGCGGACGAATCAGTTGCGCCAACAATAAGCCAGCCGAATCGGCTGGCAATGCGGGGCGGGGGACATTGGGGGGGACCGATCCGTTGTCGTCCTGAAGAGCCAGGCTGAAACTGGAGTGGACGAATACAACACCGTCATGGCCGGCTTTATGCCGGGCATCCACGCCTTGACGGTCTTAAACCAACCAAAGGCGTGGATGGTCGGGACAAGTTTACGACCGGGCCGGCCTTCAGCCGGACCCGGTTGCCGGGCCATGACGGTCAAAATTGGACTTCTAATTCAGCTTCTTGCGGACGTCGTCGATGCCCCTGGCGACCAGTTCGCCCGCCAGCGCGCCCTTGGCCTGCTCGGCCAAGATCTTCTCGGCCGCGGCCACCGCGGCGTCGGCGGCGGCGCTGCGCACCTCGGCGACCGCCTGGGCTTGCGCCTGCGCGATCTTCTGCTCGGCGAGCTTGGTGCGGCGGGCGACGAAGTCCTCGGCCTTGACCTTGGCCTCGGCGGCGAGCCGCTCGGCCTCGGCCTTGGCCTCGGTGACGATCGCCTGCGCCTCGCCCTCGGCCTCCGCGCGCTTCTTCTGGTACTGCGTGAGCAGCGCCATCGCCTCGTCCTTGAGGCGGCGCGCCTCGTCGAGCTCGGCCTTGATGCGGTCGCGGCGCGCGTCGAGCGCGGCGACGATCTGCCGGTGCACGCCGAGATAGGCGAGCAGCCCGACGAACACCAGGAAGGCGATCGCAACCCAGGTCTCGGCTTCGTAGAGCATGATCGGTCAGCCCTTGGTCACGGTGGCGACCGCGGCGTCGACGGTCTTGTCGTCGGGCGCCTGGCCGGTCAGCCGCTCGACGATCGAGCGCGCGGCGTCCGCGGCGATATCGCGCACGTTGCTCATCGCCGCCTGCTTGGTCGCGGTGATGGCCTTCTCGGCGTCGGCCAGCCTGGCGTTGAGCCGCTCCTCGAGCGCCTTGCGGGCGGCCTCGGCCTCGGCGGCCTGCTTCTCGCGCGTCTCGTTGGCGATCGCTTGGGCGCGCCCGCGCGCTTCGGCCAGCGCCTTCTCGTAGGCCGCCACCGCGTCCTCCGACTGCGCCTTGAGCTTTTCGGCGCTGGCGAGATCGCCCTTGATCGTGCGGTCGCGGTCGTCGAGGATGCGGCGGATGCGCGGCAGCGCGAGCCGCGCCATCAGCGCGTAGAGCAGCACGAAGGCGATCGCCAGCCACACCAGCTGCGACGCGAACGTCGACGGGTTGAAGGGCGGAAACTGGCCCTTGCCCTCGTGCGGCACCTCGGTGTGGGCTTCGGTCGCCATCGGCGGCCTAGAGCGCGAACAGCAGCAGCAGCGCGATCAGCAGGGAGAAGATGCCGAGCGCCTCGGTGATGGCGAAGCCGAAGATCAGGTTGCCGAACTGGCCCTGCGCGGCCGACGGGTTGCGGAGCGCGGCGGCGAGATAGTTGCCGAAGATGATGCCGACGCCGACGCCGGCGCCACCCATGCCGATGCAGGCGATGCCGGCACCGATGTATTTCGCTGCGATTGGATCCATGACGAACTCCTTTTGGTTTCTCGTTTGCGGGCCGGACCTAGTGGCCCGGATGAATGGCGTCGTTCAGGTAGATGCAGGTGAGGATCGCGAACACGTAGGCTTGCAGGAACGCCACCAGCATTTCGAGCGCGGTCAGCGCCACGATCATGGCGAACGGCAGCACGCCGCCGACCCAGCCGATGGCGCCGAGCGCGCCGCCGAGCAGGATGATGAAGCCGCCGAACACCTTGAGCGCGATGTGCCCCGCCAGCATGTTGGCGAACAGGCGCACGCTGTGCGAGATCGGCCGCGAGATGAAGGACAGGATCTCGATCGCGACGATCATCGGCAGGATATAGACCGGCACGCCCTTCGGCACGAACAGGTTGAAGAAATGCAGGCCGTGCCGGATCAGGCCGTAGACCAGCACGGTGAAGAACACGGTCAGCGCCAGCGCGGCGGTGATGACGATGGGGCTCGTCACCGTGAACGCATAGGGGATCAGCCCGAACATGTTGAGCGTGAGCACGAACATGAAGATCGTGAACACGAACGGGAAGAACCGCATGCCCTCGTGGCCGGCGGTGGAGCGCAGCATGTCGGCGACGAATTCGTAGGTCAGCTCGGCGGCCGACTGCAGGCGGCTCGGCACGGCCATCTTGCGCGTCGTGGCGCCGAGCAGGAACACCGTCAGCAACACCACCGCGGCCAGCATGAAGGCCGCCGAATTGGTGAA
>CAZNTY010000295.1:0-2131 GCA_964576085.1 uncultured Undibacter sp.
TTTTGCTGCCAGAAAAAATAAAAGCAAGATGATTGTTGCCATTGCCAGTGATATTGATGTGTTGAGCCTTAAAAAAAAAATTAAATACTCTTACAAAGGCAATATCAGCCTGTTTCGGCTTCTGCTGATCAATATGCCCAATGACATGGCTTTTCGTTATCTTTTAAAACAATGTGATCTCGCTATTCTTCAGCATCCGGGCCAGGACTTTGGCACGGCTCGTTTAAAAAAGCGCCAGGCCATTTTCCCGAATATTATTCAGCCTGTTCATATACCCAATGTAAAAAGCACATCGCAAAAATATTTTTTATACGCCGGTAGTTTAACGATGCTGAAAGGCGCTGATCGTCTTCTTGAACTGATCAGGATGGTGGATGGCTCTATCGCTTTTAAAATTGTGGGATTGCCGCTGGGCAATAAGCCGATGAAAATTTATAAAGAATTAAAGAAGCATAAGAACGTTGAGTTGTTAGGGAAAAAAAATCACCAGGAAACAATGCAGCTCATTTTAAATGCAAAAGCAGTTATTAACACTTCTTATTTTGAAGGATTTTCCAATGTTTTTTTAGAATCCTGGTCCTGTGGAACCCCGGTAATATCGCTGAATGTAAATCCCGGGAATGTTATTGATAAATATGGACTGGGTATATGTTGCGATGGAAATTTGAACAGAATGAAACAGACCATTGAGTCGGATGAAATAGACTCTATTGATAAAAATAAAATGAGGGATTACGTTTTAGAATTTCATCATTTTGATACGGCCTCAGAACGATTTTTGAATATACTAGACCAACACGCTTAACAGACTTGTAATGTGTGGAATTACAGGAATTACCTACTTTAATAAAGATCGGGAAGTTAATCCGGCTACACTGAAAGATATGACGGATGTAATTGCTCATCGCGGGCCGGATGATGAGGGATTTTATATCAATCAAAATGTAGGACTGGGCTTTCGCCGCTTAAGTATTATTGACCTTAGCACAGGGCATCAACCTCTATGCAACGAAGACCAAAGTATCTGGATCATTTTTAATGGAGAAATTTATAATTACCATGATCTGCAGAACGATTTAATGAAACATGGGCATATCTTCAAAACAAAATCCGATACAGAAACAATTGTTCATTTATATGAGCAGTATGGAGTTGATTGTTTGAAGTACCTGAGAGGTATGTTTGCTTTTGCCATCTGGGATAATAAAAGGCAACAGCTTTTTTGTGCCAGAGACCGTTTTGGGATTAAACCTTTTTATTTTTACAGAGACAATGAAAAATTTGTTTTTGGTTCGGAAATCAAAGCGATTTTAAAATGTGAAAATATAGATCGGACATTATCTCAAGAGGCAATCGATTCTTATTTTGCTTTTGGTTACATAACCAGCGATCTGTCAATTTATAAGAATATAAAAAAACTACAACCGGCCCATTACCTGTTACTAACTTTTAAAGAAAATGGAACTGCTACGACACATAGATATTGGGAAATAGAATTCAATCCCGATTTTAGAAAAAGTCAATCGCAGTGGGAGGAAGAGATTCGGGAATGTCTTTCAGAAACAGTAAAGCAACACATGATTTCTGATGTTCCGCTAGGTGCTTTTTTAAGCGGGGGGATAGATTCCGGTTCGGTAGTAGCCCTGATGGCCAGGAATTCGGACAGACCCATTAAAACATTTTCAATTGGTTATAAAAACGAGGCATTTAGTGAATTAAGACAAGCAAGACAGGTTGCTGAAAAGTATGGGTGCGAACATCATGAAGAAATTCTGGAGCCGGAATCAATTAGCCTTTTACCCAAACTGGTAAAAGCCTACGATGAGCCTTTTGCTGATTCTTCTGCGGTTCCCACTTATCATGTATCAAAGTTAGCCCGACAATTTGTTACTGTAGCGCTTTCAGGAGATGGAGGTGATGAACTGTTTGCCGGCTATAACAACTACAGGTATTATGAAAATATTTCTAAGTCAGCTTTAAACTTCAATTCTGATACTTTCAATAAAATTTTATGGGGCAGCATTCATGCCGTGTTACCGGATAATATGAAAGGGAAATTTTTAAGCTACAATCTTTCGAAAGGGAAAACCACAAGTTTCGCTTATGTAAATATGTGGAACGAACAGGAAAG
>CAZNTY010000296.1:0-11446 GCA_964576085.1 uncultured Undibacter sp.
GTAAATAAATTCTTTCGCCGGCCTGTCGGGTACTACTAATCGCGTGATGCCGCGATCATTGATTGCATCGAGCAAGTCGCAAGGATCGTCAGAAAGAATAACCTCACGACGCGCTGGCCAGAAATCAAATGCAGCATGAGATCCGCGCCCCTTGGCAAAATGAAATGCATAGATTTCGGGGTAGACCGCCAGTTCGCCACGTCGGCGTTCCGAGGTATCATAATATGATGTGATCGCAATCTGGACGAGATGCGATGCACCGAGTCCCCCAAGTGGCTCGTCGATGACAAGTCCTAATCGATCATGGAGATGCCAACCCGGCAGAACATCGGAAATGCTGGCCGGCATACCCCTAACTTCTATATCGAACATGCTCGACTTTAGAAGTGTGATGGTGTGCATCCGATCATCCTCTGATCTTCGGCAAAGGCCGGACTGATGAAAACAAGATTTGCTTCAACTCTGCGCCAAGCGTTCCGCAATGAGCTACGGACCAGTTTCGGTAGAGCTGCCGAAACTGGAGAGGGACTCGGATCCCGATCAAAGGGAGTCGTATCCAAAATCATGCCGTCCCCGTCCGCACATTGCAAACGCCCCAATGCGACGTCGCTTGCGTCGTGCAGAGTGGCACCGGCGCGATGAACCTGGTTGATTCAGCTTTTCTTCGGATCACCTATAAGGGATCCCGCTACAGCCCAGTCATTAGGTGATACCTCTACGAAAACAATGTGCACCGATTCCGGCGTCGAGTTAGCGAACTCTGCAAATGACTTAGTAATGCTGTCCGCAAGCTGACGCTTCTGAAGCGCAGTCCGCCCAGGAAACATCTCGATACGAACCATTGGCATATTCATCTCCTCTCAGTCGTGTTCTGATTAATCTGTGGACTTTGCGAACCACCGCTCCCTTATTAGTAGTGTTTCGCTAACTCCGCCGCCAATTCCGGCAGCGCCTGATAGAGATCGGCGACCAGGCCGTAGTCGGCGACCTGGAAGATCGGCGCCTCCTCGTCCTTATTAATCGCGACGATCACCTTGGAGTCCTTCATGCCGGCGAGGTGCTGGATCGCACCCGAGATGCCGACCGCGATATAAAGATCGGGCGCCACCACCTTGCCGGTCTGCCCAACCTGCCAGTCGTTGGGCGCATAGCCGGCATCGACCGCGGCACGGGAGGCCCCCATCGCCGCGCCGAGCTTGTCGGCGACCGGCTCAATGTATTTGGTGAAATTCTCGCGGCTCTGCATCGCCCGGCCGCCGGAAATGATGATCTTCGCCGATGTGAGCTCCGGCCGGTCCGACTTCGACAGCTCCTCGCCGACGAACGACGACAGGCCGGGGTCGGCCGCGGCAGTCACGGTCTCAACCGGCGCCGAGCCACCCTCGCCCGCCGCCTGGAAAGTCGAGGTACGCACCGTGATGACCTTCTTGGCGTCATTTGACTTTACTGTCTGGATGGCATTGCCGGCATAGATCGGCCGCTCGAACGTATCGGGGGCGACGACTTTGATGATGTCGGAGATCTGCATCACGTCGATCAACGCGGCGACACGCGGCATGACATTTTTGCCGGTGGTGGTCGCCGGCGCGATGAAGATGTCATAATCGGCGGCGAGCGAAACGACCAGCGCGGCGACCGGCTCGGCCAGCATATGCTCGTAGGCCGGCGCATCGGCGAGCAGCACCTTCTTGACGCCATCGAGCTTGGCCGCGGCGTCCGCCGCCGCCTTGCAGTCCTTGCCGGCGACGAGAACATGGATGTCACCGCCGATCGCCTTGGCGGCGGTCAGCGCCTTGGTGGTCGCGTCCTTGAGCGACTTGTTGTCGTGCTCGGCGAGCAGAAGCGTGGTCATCAGATGGCCCCCACGTCCTTGAGCTTCGCCACCAGCTCGGCCACCGAGCCGACCTTGACCCCCGCCTTGCGGCCGGACGGCTCCGTGGTCTTGACCACTGTGAGCCGCGGCTTGACATCGACGCCATAAGCATCCGGCGTCTTCTCCTCGATCGGCTTCTTCTTCGCCTTCATGATGTTCGGCAGCGAGGCATAGCGCGGCTCGTTGAGCCGCAGATCGGTGGTGACGATCGCCGGCGCCTTGAGCTTCAGTGTCTGCAAGCCGCCGTCGACCTCGCGCGTCACCGAAATGCTGTCGCCGTCGATGACGAGCTTCGAGGCGAAGGTGCCCTGTGACCAGCCGAGCAATGCAGCCAGCATCTGGCCAGTCTGGTTGCAATCGTCATCGATCGCCTGCTTGCCCATGATGACGAGACCGGGCTTCTCGGCCTCGACTACGGCCTTGAGGATCTTGGCGACCGCCAGCGGCTCGACAGCGCCTTCGGCCTTCACCAAAATGCCGCGGTCGGCACCCATCGCCAGTGCGGTGCGGATGGTCTCGCTCGCCTGCGCCGGTCCGACCGACACCGCAACGATCTCGGTCGCCTTGCCCGCCTCCTTCTGCCGGATCGCCTCCTCGACCGCGATCTCGTCAAACGGATTCATCGACATCTTGACGTTGGCGAGCTCGACGCCCGATCCGTCCGACTTGACGCGCACCTTGACGTTGAAATCGACCACCCGCTTCACGGGCACCAGAATTTTCATTGCTTGTCCTGCGGTAGAGAGTCGCCGCTAGCTAAAGGCTGCACCGCAAGGTGTCAACGCTTGGCGCACCCGGCTGCACTCGGCGTAATTCTATCTGTTCTGCCCCGGCTTCCAGAGCACGTCGTCGCTGCCCTTGCCGTTGGCATGGCGGCCGGCGACGAACAGATAATCCGACAGCCGGTTGATGTATTTGAGCGACGGTGCAGACACCTCTTCGCCCGGCCGGTCCTTCAACTCGACCATGATGCGCTCGGCACGGCGGCACACGGTGCGCGCGAGATGCAGCCATGCCGACGCCGGGCTGCCGCCGGGAAGTATGAACGAGCGCAGCGGCGCCAGCTCGCCATTGAGCCGGTCAATCTCGCCTTCGAGCCAGACGACCTGTGCATCGGTGACGGTCAGGCGAGCCCCGCCGGGGCCCTTCTCGGCGAGCGACAGATCGGCCTCGACGTCGAATACGTCGTTCTGGATGCGGCCGAGCGCAGCGTCGAGTCCGGGATCAGACGCCGTGTGCAGCCGCGTCAGGCCGAGTACCGCATTAAGCTCATCAAGTGTACCGTAAGCGGCAACACGCAGATCGTACTTCTTGCGCCGCGCGCCGCTGCCGAGCGCGGTCGTCCCATCATCGCCGGTGCGAGTGTAGATACGGTTGAGAACGACCATTGCCCAGAATCTTTCGACATCAGAATTCGGCCTGTAATTTATCCCATCCTTTGGCGGACCGAAACCTGGATATGCCGCGGAATGCCGCAGCAAACGGCCGCGCCGGTGGCGCGGCCGTTTTATCCTGTACTTGTTGTCCTGTTACTTGCGAAAGATTTAGTCCGCCAAAGTCCAGGCCGTGACCTTGGCCCGGACGTTATTGGAATAAGTGATCCAGCCTGTTCCGCTCTCGTCGAGATGAAAGGTGGCAAGCGTATTGCCGGTACTGTTCGTCTTGACGGTGCCGGTGTAGTTATGGGCCGTGCCGGGCCCCATCTTGATCGAAAATACGGTATCGCGCACCGAATTCGTCACCGTCCAGGACACTGGCGGCGGCGAGAACAGCGTATAGCGCGCCATCTTGCCCGAGGTCGTCGTGGTGTTTCCGTACAACGTATACGGCCCCGTGATCTGCAGCGTGCGGTTGTTCGGCGCCGAGATCGAAAGCGTATCCGCGGCGCTGCGAGCCAATTTGGCACTGGTGCCCACAAACGTAACCTTGAAGATTCTGTTGATGACGTACGTAACAGTCGTGTCCAGCGGCACCAGTGCGGCAAGGTCGAGATTGAGCGAGCTGAATTTCTGCGCAATCCCGGTGGTGCAGGTAGAAGTTCCACCAAGCTGCAGCGGGCAGGTAAAGCCTATGTGGACCGGAACGCTGTTTGCACCGTGGGGCGTGAATGTCCCGATGATAGAGGTTTGTACCTCCGCCCCGGCATTCTGCCGCTTGGCAGTCAGGTGGAGGTCAAGAACGCCGAGCGGTTTGTTGGCCGGGCTGTAGTACGTCTCCGTGAAATCGAAGGTAACCGTCGGCGAGACAATTTCACCGCTAGCCACGACGTGCAGATAGGGTTTCGTGCAAGCGTCGTCGTAATAGATCTCCACGACAGCTTGCAAATTGGTTTTATCGCCGCTCTTGCTCAATGTTTTGCGGCTGCCGCTTCCTCCACCGGCAATTTTAACGCAGCCGCGGGCCGCACCGCTCTCGATCGCATCGCTTGCCATCAGTTGACCTTGCAGCATCATGGACGAAAAGCCGATCGCAAGACCCTCTTGGGCGCTGCTGTGTTGTGCGATCAGACTTGCTGAAACTGCAGCAGGCGTTTCCGATTGCGCGGCGTTACCGTTTGCAATATCGGCCAGCACGATTCCGGCCGCCAGGACTATCCATAACGTCGAACGAATAAATTTCGCGCGATAAGCGTGATTAAAGTTTTGCATGATGTTTCCCCGCTATCGCCCCTCAGAGACAACATAGCAGGGGGTGTGGGCCACTTAAAGCCGTAGGTGGCTGCTTTACCGGCCCAGCGCCCAGATGGTGGCCATGATGACGATGATCGCGACGAACTGCAGCAATACACGCAACCGCATCAGTTCCTGAGATCGGTTGGGCGAGCCGCCACGCATCATATTGACGAGACCGAGCACCAGCACGATCGCAACAGCGGTAATTGCAAGCGGCACAACGTAGTGCGACATGAAATCGGGCATCGCCGCTATCTAACACCGTTATCGACGATCCGCCACCGCCACGCCGATAAGGCTCGCGCAATCGGCGCACTTGGGATAGCTTTCGTCACCGGGTGGTGGGGCATGTTGTTGGGAGCGCGTGAGCGTGCGGCGATTGACCGCTTGGAAGCGGTTGTACGAGCCCATATTGCCGCTCCACCATCCGATGCCGGCATTGTCGAGGCAAGCTCGCGGGCTCATCTCTGCCCTGAAATCGATTGCCTGCGAGGTTGGCTGAGCCCAGATACGATCGTGGCGGCCGAACGGCGAGCCCTCGCGCTTGGTGTCGGAGCAGATCGCGTACTCATAAACGCCGGGCTCCTCGACGATGACATCTACCTGCGCATCTTGGGCGACGCGCTCGGTATTCCTTTCGAACCGCTCGATACAATTCCACGCGAGTCATGCAAATTCGACGACGAAGAGCTGTTGAATGCTCCGGCGACGGGACTGCTGCCGCTAAACCTCGACAATGAGTTTACGATCGTCATCGCACCGCAAGGCCTCGCCGCGCGGAGAATCACGGAGTTGATCAGCAACAACCCCGTTTTGGCTCGCCGGTTTCGTTTTACGACGACGGAATGCCTGCGATCGTTCGTGACACGCCACATCGAACAGACATGGATCGACCACGCGACGCATGCGCTGGCAAAAGCGTGGCCTGCATTGTCCGCCAGTCCTTCGCGTCGACGGCTGCCGTCCGTGCCGCTGCTGACGGCGGGCGGAGTTCTTCTTGCAGCATTCGTTGCCGCGCCGACATTGGTCAAGCTCGTATCCGGCCTCATGCTGACGCTGACCTTTGCAGCCTGGATCACGCTCCGCATTGTCGGGACAATGATGAGCCGAAGCAGTCAGTCACGATTGGCTCATCCCGCCGACCGCCTGCCGACCTACACCGTCCTGGCGCCGCTCTATCGCGAGGCGGGCGCAGTGAAAGGACTCGTCGCGGCCTTGCGTCGGATCGATTATCCGCCGGAAAAGCTTGATATAAAATTGATCGTCGAGCCGGATGACGTCGAAACGCGCCAGGCAATCGATCAGCTACGATTAAGCACGCCGTTCGAAGTGGTCGTGGCTCCAAGATGCGAGCCGCGCACCAAGCCAAAAGCGCTCAACGCAGTACTGCCTTTCGCGCGCGGCACGTTCACAGTGGTCTATGATGCCGAGGACAGGCCCGAACCCGACCAGCTTCGGCGCGCGCTTGATACTTTTGCCGCCTGCGGAAGCACGGTCGCCTGCGTACAGGCCAGCCTCACGATCGACAATTCAGCCGACAACTGGCTCACTGCGATGTTTACGGCGGAATATGCCGGCCAGTTTGACGTGTTCCTGCCCGCGCTGACGCAATTACAAATGCCATTGCCGCTCGGCGGTTCGTCCAACCATTTCCGCACCGCAGTCCTGAGACAAGTCGGCGCCTGGGACGCCTATAATGTTACCGAAGATGCGGACCTTGGTCTCCGGCTCGCGCGCTTCGGCTATCGTTCCATCGCCATCGATTCGACGACGTATGAGGAGGCGCCGGCCCGGCTCGGCCTCTGGTTACGCCAACGCACACGCTGGTTCAAAGGCTGGATGCAGACCTGGCTCGTGCACATGCGGCAACCAAGGCGCCTGCAACAGGACCTTGGGCTTGGTGGATTTCTGGTTGCTCAGCTGATCGTCGGGGGTAACGTTCTCGCTTCCCTGGTGCATCCGCTGTTGATTGTCGGGCTGACCGATACGCTCGTCGAACGCACGCATATCCTGGGCGGCTCTCCAATTTCAGCCCTCTTCGGAGCCACCATCATCGCGGGTTATCTCGTTTCCATCTTACTCGGCGTTGTTGGCTTATGGCGCCGCGGGCTGCTTCAGCATTGCTGGGCACTGCTGCTCATGCCAGCGCATTGGCTGTTGCTGTCAGTCGCGGCCTGGCGTGCCCTTTATCAGTTGCTCGTCGACCCCTACCGCTGGGAAAAGACCGATCATGGACTCGCCCGCACCTCCCGCACGGGAAGGCATCCGGCGGACAACATTATCACCGGTCTTTTAAAGCCGCCTCGATCTCGTCAACGAAGCCCTGCTTGGGCCAAATCGCGCCTTCACGGAACGATAATCGAGAAGCTGACCGCGTTAGAGAATGTATAATGGGCCGTGAAGTTCGGGTCGGCCAGCGTATACACGCCAATCCGGCTCGGGCCGCAACCGCTGCCTTGCACCGCCCACTGCACTTTGATTTCCGAATACAGGCTGTAATAGTACTCAGGTGTTACCGTCACAATGGCGGTCGAAGGCGTGATGCCTGATGCCGTCGCCGGCAGGATGCAATAGACGCCCGTCGCGATCCGCTTTACCGACTGAATATTCTTGTTGCGGATGATCGTGCCGTCTCGCCTGATGAGGCCGGCAAGCCGCGCATTCGGCGCGTCCGCCGGCGTGGCCGCGGTGGGCGACATGGCATGCAAGTCCCCCTGATCGCTGGCACGCGGTTGGTTTTTCGGTTGGGTTCCTTCCGATTGTGCAGAAGCGGCCGTCGAAGCCAGCGTCGCAACCAGGGTGCTGAACAGGACTGTCTGCCAGAAGCGGCGATTCATTTTCGTGATCTCCATGCAACTTGACCGGGATCGGGGCGAGCATCGATCAACGCAGGGGGAGGATTAACGTTCACTTTGCCTTAACCGGCGATGAACGTTGCAGGCAGTGTCGATTAACCTGCGGCCAAAATGCGTGACGGTCAGAAATAACGGCGGAGGTCGGCGGCTGAGTCGGCGGGGGACCGTTTGAGATTGAACGGAGCGACGAACCGGCCCTGCTTGTCCATCAGATAAACAAGCGCGGTATGATCCATGCTGTAGTCGCCATTGGCGGTCGGCACTTTCTTGGCATAGACACGGTAGGCTTTTTCTGCGGCAGCAACCTGATCCGGGTCGCCGGTCGCCCCGCGTAGATGCGGATCGAAACTCGCAAGATAATCCTTCATCACCGCGGGCGTGTCGCGCTCTGGATCGACCGAGATAAACAGCGCCTGCGTCTTGTCGGCATCGCCGCCGAGCGCACGCAGCACCTCCGACAGATCAAACAAGGTCGTGGGGCAGACATCCGGACAATGGGTGTAGCCGAAGAACACCAGAAACGGCCGGCCCTTGAAATCAGCGTCGGTGATGGTCTTGCCGTTCTGATCGATAAGGGTGAAAGGCCCCCCGATCGCGGAAGCCGTCGGCACGCCATGTTCCCGTCCGGTGACCAGGAAGATCGCCCCCAGGACCACCACAAGTCCCAGAAGAAAAGCCGATGTAACCAGGGCGAACCGCGATGACGTCATTATGGAACTATCATCCCTGAATTTGTCAGAAGCATGCAGCCCAGCCCGCCCGGACCATTTCGAAGAACACAGCGGTTCCGTAGTAGGCCCACAGCGCAAGGGTCGCCATTGCCAAAATGGCCGCCGCTGCGGCAAGCCAAACAAGCGGGCGCGACCCCTGGACCGATAGCGAATGTTGCATGGCGGCGTGCCTTTGCTTTGCCTTCAGTTATGAACCTTTTGGCCCGCCAGCAACTTATTATTGCCGGACCCCTCGTGCCTCTCTCGTTAACCACACATCCTAATTATATCCGCTATTTCCGCGGACTTTTTCACGTTACGTTGACTCTCAAGATTAAAGCCGCCTTGTATAGCCCTTAATCGACAGCAGGGACCCCGGACCGGGGTGGAGGCGTAAATGCGTAAATTCTTGGCTGTTGCGCTGGCGATCTCATCGTCGCTTTTCGCCGGCGCAACCTTTGCACAGACCGCACCGACGAACGAAACTTCGGCACCACAGCCATCGGCCTCCGCGCCGGCAGTTCCGGCCGGGACAACGGAAAAATGCGACAATCCGAATGCGCTCGGCGTCGCCCGGGTGGTCCAGATCGACACCACCGGCGGCCCAGGCTTCGGCTTCGAGCACTTCAAGGCTTACGACTTTCTGAAGGACAAGGAAGTCGTGCTGACCTTCGATGACGGCCCCTGGCCGGGCAACACCGATCGGGTCCTCGCCGCGCTCGCCGAGCAGTGCACCAAGGCCATGTTCTTCAATATCGGCAAGCATGCCGGCTGGCATCCCGAGATCCTGAAGAAGGTGGCGGCGGCTGGCCACACTATCGGTTCGCATACCTGGTCCCACAAGGACCTGTCGCGGTTGAGCGAGGACGATGCCAAGGCCGAGATCGAGAAAGGCATTGCCGCGATCAGCATCGCGCTCGGCAACAAGCCGGTGGCGCCCTTCATCCGCTTTCCGGCACTACGCCATCCGCCGGAACTGCTGAAATATGTCGGCTCGCGCAACATCGCGGTGTTCTCGACCGATTTCGACTCGTTCGATTTCAAGATTCACAAGCCCGAGCAGGTCATCAAATCGGTCATGACCAAGCTCGAGAAGCACGGCAAAGGCATCATCCTGATGCACGACTTCCAGCACGCAACGTCGGAGGCTCTGCCGGAAATTCTCAAACAAATGAAAGCCGGTGGCTACAAGGTCGTCCAAGTAGTCGGCAAGACGCCGGTCGAGCCGCTGCCGGAATACAAGGAGATGGTGCTCAAGGAGATGGGCGGCGGGCTTGATACTGCGCGCCCGATGTCGAGCGTGATCAAGACCATCGAAGGCAACTGAGCCTCAAGGGCTACAACAACCGCCGGCCGCGCCATAGCGCGTCGAAGACGCGCGTGACCGCGCTTTTAGCGCGACCGGTTTTTTACTGCCCGATGTGCTATTCCCCGCCGGGAACCGCAGTTACAACCGGGACGTTTTCGCGCCGTGAGCGACATCGTCACTATCACGATCAATCCGGCGGTCGACATTTTCGTCAATACCCCCCGGGTCGAGCCGACGCGCAAGATGCGCACCTCGGCGCCCAAGCGCGATCCGGGCGGCGGCGGCATCAATGTTGCGCGCGTCGCCTTCCGTCTCGGCGCCAATGTTACCGCGATCTACCCGGCGAGCGGCGCGATCGGCCGGCTGCTGCACCGCCTGCTTGAACGTGAAGGCGTCGACAGCATCGTCACGCCGTCGCACGCCGAGACGCGGGAGAATTTCACCGCCTATGAGGAAGAAAGCGGCCAGCAGTTCCGCTTCGTCCTGCCGGGCTCGCCGCTGCATCCCGCGGAATGGCAGGCCGTGCTGGACCGGCTGGAGAGCTTTACCGCAAAGCCAAAATTTGTTGTCGCCAGCGGCAGCATCCCGCCCGGCGTGCCATTGGATTTTTTTGCAAGGATCGTTGCGGCAGCGAAGGAGCTTGGCGCCAAGGCGATCGTCGACACCTCGGGGCCGGCGCTGAGGGCAGCCTTGAGCGAAGGCGTCAGCCTCATTAAACCGAACCTCAATGAGCTGAGCGATTTCACCGGCGCGGCACTCGACAGCGACCCGGCCAGGATTGCGGCATGTCGCAAGCTGATCGACAGCGGACAAGTTGAAACCGTTGCACTCACACTCGGTGCCGATGGCGCGCTGCTGGTGACGCGAGATCACGTCTGGCGCGCGCAGCCTATGACGATCGAGGTGGCAAGCGCCGTTGGCGCCGGTGATAGCTTCCTGGGCGGCATGGTGGCGGCGCTCGCAAAAGGTGAGCCGCTCGAACAGGCCTTTCGTGTCGCCGTCGCCGCCGGTTTTGCGGCGGTGATGCGGCCGGGCACTGAGTTATGCCATGCTGAAGACGTCCGCGCACTGCTTCCGCGCGTGACAATCAGCGAAGTGGCGACGGCGGGATGACGATAACCTTCCTTTGCTAGGCTTCGGAAGGCACCTGCGCGGTCGGGCTGGCTCGCCAACCGAAATGTCGCAGGCCGCGCAGGCTGGAGCGGGCGAAGGGAATCGAACCCTCGTATGCAGCTTGGGAAGCTGCCGTTCTACCATTGAACTACGCCCGCGCGGCTGCAGAATAGCGAATGACGGTGGCGCGCGGCAAGCACGGCTACGATTTGAAATGCTTTGACAGCTTCAGGCTCTGCGCCTGGTAGTTCGAGCCGATGCCTTGGCCGTAAAGCGCCTGCGGCCGCGCCAGCATTCTCTCATAGACCAGCCGGCCGACGATCTGGCCGTGTTCGAGGATGAACGGCACCTCGCGCGAGCGCACCTCGAGCACCGCGCGCGCGCCCTGCCCGCCGGCGCCGGCATAGCCGAAGCCCGGATCGAAGAAGCCGGCGTAGTGCACACGGAATTCGCCGACCAGCGGATCGAACGGCACCATCTCGGCGGCGAAATCGGGCGGCACCTGAACCGCTTCCTTCGACGCAAGAATGTAGAACTCGTTCGGGTCGAGGTTCAGGCTTTGGTCCGGCCGCGCCTGGATCGGCTCCCAGAAATCGGCCACGGCGTAGCCGCCGCGCCGTTCCACATCGATAAGACCGGTGTGGCGCTTGGCGCGATAGCCGACGAGTCCGCCTGGCCCGAGACCCGACAGATCGACGCCGACCGCGATGCCTTCGCCGACATCGGCGTTTGCGGCATCGACCAGCCGCTCGCGCGCGTGAAGCGCGCGCAGCGCGTCGGCGTCGAGCAAAGCGTGCCCGTGGCGGACTCGGATCTGCGACAGCCGCGAGCCCTCGCGCACGAGCACCGGAAAGGTACGCGGCGATATTTCGGCATAGAGCGGGCCGCGATAGCCGGCCTCGATGCGGTCGAAG
>CAZNTY010000297.1:0-8242 GCA_964576085.1 uncultured Undibacter sp.
GCTGAAGCTGTTGGCATCTTCCAACTGGAAAGTGCGGGCATGCGGCGGGCGCTGCTCGACATGCGGCCGGACCGGTTCGAGGACATTATTGCATTGGTTGCGCTGTATCGCGATCCGAAATCCGACATGCCGGTCACTCAGTTCAATATGAAATGGGTAGAGCAGGCGGGTCTCGTCAAATTCGACTTCCTCGGCTTGAAGACATTGACCGAACTGAAGAAGGCCGTCGAGTTGGTACGCCGGCGCGGCATCGCGATCGATCTTGCTGCAATTCCGCTCGACGACAGGAAAACCTACGATCTTCTGGCGAAGGCTGAGGCGGTCGGCATCTTCCAACTGGAAAGTGCGGGCATGCGCCGCGCGCTGCTGGACATGCGGCCCGACCGCTTCGAGGACGTCATTGCGCTGGTCGCGCTCTATCGCCCCGGCCCGATGGCAAACATCCCGACCTATTGTGCGCGCAAGCACGGAATGGAAAAGCCCGACTACATTCATCCCAAACTCGAGCCAATTCTGCGCGAGACGTTCGGGGTCATCGTTTATCAGGAGCAGGTGATGCAGGCGGCGCAGATCCTTGCCGGCTTCACGCTTGGCCAGGCCGATCTGCTGCGCCGCGCGATGGGCAAGAAGATCCGCAAGGAGATGGAGGCGCAGCGCGCGGTCTTCGTCGCCGGAGCGGTTGAGAACGGCATCGACAAGAGTCAGGCCGACCTGATTTTCGACGTGCTGGAGCGCTTCGCCGAATATGGCTTCAACAAGAGCCACGCGGCGGCTTATGCGCTGGTCGCTTACCAGACCGCATACATGAAGGCGAACTATCCGGTCGAGTTCCTCGCCGCCTCGATGACGCTCGACATGGGCAACACCGACAAGCTCGCCGAATTCCGCGCCGAGGCCGAGCGGCTCGGCATCAAGGTGAGCCCGCCCTCGATCAACCGCTCGGCGGTCGAGTTCGAAGTCGAGGGCAATACCATCATCTATGCGCTGGCGGCGCTCAAGGGCGTCGGCCGGCAGGCGGTCGAGCAGATTATCGCCGCGCGCGAGGGACGGCCTTTTGCCGATCTCGCGGATTTCGCCGCGCGCATCAATCCGCGCGCGGTCAACAAGCGCGTGCTGGAGAGCCTGGCCGCGGCCGGCGCCTTCGATGAGTTCGAGGAGAACCGCGCCCGTGTGCTCGCAGTAACCGACGTGATGCTGGGCCGTGCGCAGCGCGCGCACGAGACTGCGACCATAGGACAGAGCGAATTATTTGGCGGCGGTGCGACGCGCGAGCCGATTGTGCTGCCGCAGGTCGAACCGTGGTTGCCGGCCGAGCGGTTGCGGCGCGAATACGAGGCGATCGGCTTCTTCCTCTCCGGCCACCCGCTCGACGACTATGCCGGCGCGCTCAAGCGCATGAAGGTGCAGAACTGGGTCGAGTTCTGCAATTCCGTCAAGAGCGGCGCCACTGCCGGCCGCGTCGCGGCTACCGTCGTCTCGCGTGCTGAACGGCGCACCAAGACCGGCAACAAGATGGGCATCGTCGGCCTGTCGGATCCCAGCGGCCATTACGAAGCGGTGGTGTTCTCCGAAGGCCTTGCCGAATATCGGGATATGCTCGAGCCTGGCGCGAACGTGATTCTGTTTCTCAGCGGCGAGGTGCAGGGCGACGAGGTTCGCGCGCGCATCCAGAGCGCGCAGCCGCTTGATGATGCCGCCGTCAAGCTCCAATCCAACCTGCGCATCTATCTCAAGGACGACGCGCCGCTCGCCAGCGTGCAGAAGCGGCTCGATGCGCGGGGCGACGGCGAGGTCACGCTGGTTGTTCAGCTCCAGGACGGCGGCGAAGCCGAGATCAGGTTGCCTGGTCGCTTCAAGGTGACTCCACAAATCGCCGGCGCCATCAAAGCTGTGCCCGGCGTGGTGCAGGTCGAGGCGGCATAGTCATCCAGCGGCCGGAACCGCCAGATAGAAAACGAGCCCGATCAGCGTCATGCCGATCGACACGGCCGCGATCGGCAGCAGGACCTGCGTCGCGGCTTCAGCGCCGCCGATCTTCATCTCCCAGGCGCTGAAGTCGCCGTGTATCCAATCATGGAATGACATCGCCCGCTCGTCGTGTTCGAGCCCCTGTCCAACGCGGGACAGGATCAACGGCAGGCCGACCGCGACCAGAATGAAGCCGCTGACGACGGTGAGCGTGAGCGAGGTATAGGATCCGGCCGAAAAGAACAGCCAGATCGATAGCACGAGCCATAGCGCAAGCGCCGCCACGGCTTGATAGACACGCGGATGCAGCGTGTCGGATCGGCTGCGGTTGTGTCGGAGGGGATGGGTTTGCATGGCGTAACGTCCCTTACGGGTCGCCGCCCCCTTTGATGGGTCAACGTTGGCTGGCCGGCCAGGTTCGTGGCACGCGCATTACATTGTCGCGGCAGGGGCGAAGCCGCCACTACAGGCTGCTTGTTTCGCGGAACGAGCCCCTATATAAGCCCCGACATCACTCACGCGGCCTCAGGCACCGGCCCCGACAATGGGTCGAATAGCCGTCCGGTGCCCCAACAATGGGGCTCTCAGGGCTGCGGCGGATCAACCGGAGAAGACGAATGGCGCTTCCTGACTTTTCGATGCGTCAGCTTTTGGAAGCTGGCGTGCATTTCGGCCACCAGGCCCACCGTTGGAACCCGAAGATGGGGCAATACATCTTCGGTACCCGTAACAACATTCACATTGTCGATCTGGCGCAGACCGTGCCGATGCTGCATCAGGCGCTGCAGGCTGTGTCGGACACTGTCGCCAAAGGCGGCCGTATCCTGTTCGTCGGCACTAAGCGCCAGGCGCAGGATTCGGTCGCGGAAGCGGCCAAGCGCTGCGCGCAATATTACGTCAACTCACGCTGGCTCGGCGGCACGCTGACCAACTGGAAGACGATTTCCGGCTCCATCCAGCGGCTGCGCAAGCTCGACGAGATGCTCAATTCTGGCGAGGCGGGCGGCTATACGAAGAAAGAGCGGCTGACGATGCAGCGCGAGCGGGACAAGCTCGACCGCTCGCTCGGCGGCATCAAGGACATGGGTGGCGTGCCCGACATGCTGTTCGTGATCGACACCAACAAGGAAGACATCGCGATCAAGGAGGCACAGCGGCTCGGCATTCCGGTCGCCGCCGTGGTCGATACCAATTGCGATCCGGCCGGCATCAGCTACGTGGTTCCCGGCAACGACGACGCCGCGCGCGCCGTTTCGCTTTATTGCGATCTGGTCGCCAAGGCGGCGCTCGACGGCATCTCCCGGGCGCAGGGCGAGATGGGCATCGACGTCGGCGCGGCTGAAAAGCCGGTGGTCGAAGAGGTGCCGACGGCGCCTGGCGCCGCAGATCTCGGCTTCGAACAGTTGCCGGGGCCGCGCGGCGTCGCCGACGATCTCAAGAAACTGCCCGGCGTCTCGCCGGCGATCGAGAAGCAGCTCAACGACCTCGGCATCTTCCACTATTCGCAGATCGCCGAGCTCAGCGAGAAGGCTGCGCACAATGTCGGCGAAGAGGTCGGTCTGCCGGGCCGTGTCGGCGGCTGGATCGCCAAGGCAAAAGAGCTTACCGCCGAATAGTTTTACCCGTCATGCCCGGCTTGGGCCGGGCATGACGTGACCAACAAAGGTTGAGATCCGATGGCAGAAATCACCGCCCAGATGGTCAAGGAACTGCGCGAAACGACCGGCGCCGGCATGATGGATTGCAAGGCGGCGCTGGTCGAAACCAAGGGCGACATGACCGAGGCTCAGGATTGGCTGCGCAAAAAGGGCCTTTCCAAGGCCGCCAAGAAGGCCGGCCGCGTCGCCGCAGAGGGCCTGATCGGCGTCAGCGTCAAGGGCCCCAAGGGCGTCGTCGTTGAGGTCAATTCCGAGACCGACTTCGTTGCGCGCAACGACCTGTTCCAGGGCCTCGTCAAGATGGTCGCCGATGTCGCGCAATCGGCCGGGACCGACATCGAAAAGATCAAGGCAGCCAAGGTCGGCTCGATCACCCTCGGCGAGGCCATCAACGATACGATTGCCAAGGTCGGCGAGAATATGACCCTCCGGCGCGCTGCCGAATTGTCCGTCAGTAAGGGCGTGATTGGCAGCTATGTGCATAATTCGGTGAGTGATGGTCTGGGCAAGATCGGCGTCTTGGTTGCTTTGGAGTCGACTGGCAAAGCCGACGAACTGACGGCACTGGGCCGCCTTGTCGCGATGCACATTGCAGCGTCCAATCCGCAGGCGCTCGATCCGACAAGCCTCGATCCGGCGGTCGTGGCACGCGAGAAAGATGTGCTGGCCGACAAATTCCGCCAGCAAGGCAAGCCTGCTAACGTCATCGAGAAGATCGTCGAGTCGGGTCTCAAGACTTTCTACAAGGAAGTGACCCTGCTCGAGCAACCTTACGTACATGACGATAAGAAAAATGTCGCGCAGGCGCTCAAGGAGGCGGAAGGCAAAGTTGGCGCGCCCGTAAAGATTACGGGCTATTTGCGCTTCGCGCTCGGCGAGGGGATCGAGAAGCAGGCGTCCGATTTCGCCGCCGAGGTTGCGGCGGCTGCCGGTCAGACCTGATCGAACGGTGCAGCAGAGGGGGAGTGAAATGGCAGGGCCCGCCTATCGCCGCGTGGTTGTGAAAATCTCCGGCGAGGCTTTGGCGGGTTCGCGGGGCTTCGGTATCGACGATCAGGCGATCGACCAGTTGGTCGCGGATCTGATCGCATGCCACAAACTCGGCACGCAGCTTGGCGTCGTGGTCGGCGGCGGCAATCTGCTGCGCGGCTCGCAGGTCGATGCCATGAAATTTTCCCGGCCGGTTGCCGACTCGATGGGCATGATGGCGACAGTGATGAACGCCCTGGTGCTCGAAGAAGCGGTCAGCCGCGCAGGCGTCGAGGCACGCAGCATGTCGGCGCTGGCGATGCCGCAGGTCTGCGAAACCTACGAGCGCCGGCGCGCAATCCGGCATTTTGACGAGGGCCGCATCGTGATCTTCGGCGGCGGCACGGGCAATCCTTTCTTCACGACTGACACCACGGCAGTCCTGCGCGCGGGTGAAATCGGGGCCGAGGCGGTGTTCAAGGCTACCAACGTAGACGGGGTCTACGACGCCGATCCGAAGAAGAATCCCAACGCCAAGCGATACGACCGCCTCAGCCACAAGGACGCGCTGGATAAAGACTTGCAGGTGATGGACGCGACGGCCTTCGCGCTTGCCCGCGAAAACCGTATGCCTATCATTGTGTTCTCGGTGCGCGAGAAGGGCGCGATCGAGGCGGTTTTGGCTGGCAGAGGACGCGCCACGATCGTGGGCTGACAGCGGGCGCAGGAGATTGCGATGGCAGATGCAACCCACGACATCAACGAATTGAAACGGCGCATGCAGGCGTCGATCACGGTGCTCAAGACGGAGCTGTCTGGCCTGCGCACCGGCCGGGCGTCGCCGCACATGCTCGATCCGGTCCATGTCGATGCTTACGGCTCGCAGATGCCGCTGAATCAAGTCGCAACCGTCAGTGTTCCGGAGCCGCGGCTGATCGCGGTGAATGTGTGGGACAAGTCGTTGGTGCATGCCGTCGAAAAGGCGATCGTTAATGCCAATCTCGGCCTTTCCCCGGCGACCGAAGGGCAGGTGCTGCGGCTGCGCATCCCCGAGCTTAATGAAGAGCGCCGCAAGGAACTCGTCAAACTTGCGCACAAATACGCCGAGGCAGCACGCGTCGCCGTTCGTCACGTGCGCCGTGATGGCATCGATGTCGTGAAGAAGCTCGAGAAAGATCACAAGATCAGCAAGGACGACCATGATCGCTTCTCAGCCGAGATACAAAAAGTGACCGACCAGCATATTGCTGAGGTTGATCACGTGCTTGCCGCCAAGGAAAAAGAAATCCTCACTGTTTGAGGTCTTGCCGCATATGTCCGACACTGACGTGACGCGCCAGGCTCAGCCGCTGTTCGAAGCGCCGCGTCATGTCGCGATTATCATGGACGGTAACGGTCGCTGGGCGGCTGCGCGCGGCTTGTCCCGCAGCGAAGGCCATCGCCGCGGCGTTGAGGCTCTGCGACGCACGGTACGTGCTGCCGGTGAACTCGGCATCCGTTACCTTACGATCTTTTCATTCAGCTCCGAGAACTGGTCGCGACCGGTTGCGGAGGTGAGCGAGCTGATGGGGTTACTGCGGCGTTTCGTACGGAACGATCTCGCCGAGTTGCATCAGAATAATGTTCGCGTCCGAGTGATCGGGGAGCGCCAGGATTTGAGTGCGGACATCGGACGCTTGCTCGCTGAAGCGGAAGAGCTGACGCGCGCCAACACCGGCCTGACGCTGGTCGTCGCCTTTAATTACGGAGCGCGTCAGGAGATCGCGCGCGCGGCGCGCCGCATCGGCGAAGCTTTGGCGCGGGGCGAGCTGGCTCCTGCCGACATCGACGTCGAGCGCGTCGGTAGCTTCCTCGACGCGCCGGACGTGCCGGACCCTGATCTCATCATTCGCACCAGCGGCGAGCAGCGCTTATCGAACTTCCTGCTCTGGCAGGCGGCCTATAGCGAACTCGTGTTTGTGCCTGGCTATTGGCCTGATTTTGATCGCGCCGCGCTCGAGGCCGTGATCCTCGAATTCCAGCGACGCGAGCGTCGGTTCGGCGGGCTGGTTGCACGGACCGGATCGTGAGCCGGTCAATGCTGTTGACCAGGGTACTGTCGGCTTTGGTCCTCGCGCCGATCGCCATTGCGGCCGTCTATGTCGGCGGTTGGCCGTTTGCGTTGTTCTGGGCCATTGCCGCGGGAATCGTGTTCTGGGAATGGGTCGCGCTGGTCCGCAAGGGAGGAGGCTCTCTCTGGCTCGCCGGTGGCGTCATCTATGCGGGGCTGCTCCTGCTCGCGCCGGTTGCCTTGCGCAGCGACCCTACGCTCGGCATGGCGGCGATTTTCCTGCTCTTTGCGGTCGTGTGGACCACCGACATCGCTGGCTATTTCGTTGGGCGGGCCATCGGCGGGCCGAAGCTTGCGCCCTCGATCAGCCCGAACAAGACCTGGTCGGGCGCGATCGCCGGCGTCGTCGGTTCGGCGATTATTGTTGCTCTGGGTGTGCATCTTGTTCCGCAGGGACGCGCTGTTCCTCTTGTAATCCTGGCGGTGCTGCTCTCAATCGTCTCGCAGGGCGGCGATCTCGCTGAGTCTGCGCTCAAGCGCCGCTTCGGCTCCAAAGATGCCGGGCGGATTATCCCCGGCCATGGCGGCGTCATGGACCGGTTGGACGGATTCTGGGCCGCAGCCGTATGTGCGGCAATCATCGGCGTCGTTCGGGGCGGATTTGTCCAACCGGCGGCCGGACTGCTGCTATGGTAGCGGCATGACGGCCAACGTAGCGCGACAAAAACCGATACCGGCGCCGCGCGAGCGCAGCGTCACCATTCTCGGCGCAACCGGATCGGTCGGCGCCAGCACGCTCGATCTGTTGCGCCGCGAGCGCAATCATTATCGCGTCGAGGCGGTCAGTGCCGGCCGCAACGCCGCGGCGCTGGCGCGGCTGGCGCGCGAGTTCGATGCGCGCTTCGCCGTGGTTGCCGATCCGGCGGCCTACAACGACCTGAAATCCGAATTGTCTGGATCCGGCATCGAAGCCGCAGCCGGCGCCGACGCCTTGATCGAAGCGGCATCACATCCCGCCGACTGGGTAATGGCGGCGATCAGCGGCGCGACCGGCTTGCGGCCGACGCTTGCCGCGATCGAGCGGGGGGCGACTGTCGCGCTTGCCAACAAGGAATGTCTCGTCTGCGCCGGGACCCTGTTCATGCGCCGCGCGGCCGTGGCGGGCGCGACAGTGCTGCCAGTCGACAGTGAGCACAACGCACTATTCCAGGCGCTCGCGGCCGGTGATCGTAGCGAAGTACGGCGCGTCATCATCACGGCCTCCGGTGGCCCATTCCGCACATGGTCGCGCGAGCAAATCGAGGCGGCCACGCCAGAGCAGGCGCTGCGCCATCCCAACTGGTCGATGGGCCCGAAGATTACTATCGACTCAGCGACCATGATGAACAAAGGGCTGGAGTTGATCGAGGCGCATCATCTGTTCGCGCTGCCCCCGGAGCAGATCGATGTGCTGGTGCATCCGCAATCGGTCGTGCATGGGCTGGTAGAGTTCCGCGACGGCTCGGTGGTCGGCCAGCTCGGCGCGCCGGACATGCGCATCCCGATTGCTCATTGCCTCGCATGGCCGCGACGCATGAGTGCAGCGGCACCACGGCTC
>CAZNTY010000298.1:0-12619 GCA_964576085.1 uncultured Undibacter sp.
GGATATTTCGAGTTCGAGGCCCAGCCGGCCATGATGATGCCGTAGACGCCGAGCGACGAGATCGCGAAGATGTAGAGGATGCCGACATTGATGTCGGCGATGGCCCAGCCGAGATTGACCGGGATCACCGCCCAGGCCGCGAGCGCCAGCACGCAGGAGACCAGCGGCGCCAGCAGGAAGACGCCCTTGTTGGCGCCGGCCGGGATCACCGGCTCTTTCAGCACGAATTTAAGAAGATCGGCGAAGGACTGCAGCAGCCCCCAGGGCCCGACCACGTTGGGGCCGCGTCGCATCTGCACCGCCGCCCAGATCTTGCGGTCGGCATAGAGCACGTAGGCGATCGCGATCAGCAGGATCACCAGCAGCAGCAGCGACTGCGCCACGATCACGACCACCGGCCAGACATATGTGGTGAAGAAGTCCATGATCGCTACTCGGCCGCCGTGCGCGCGGCACCCGATGCCAGCGCCGAACATTCCGCCATCACCGCCGAGGCGCGCGCGATCGGGTTGGTCAGGTAAAAATCGCTGACGCTCGAGCGGAACGGCGCCTTGTCGATCTCCCCGCCGGCCGCCGCCAGCTTCTTGAGGCTGTCCGGATCACCGGGCTCGATCCGGTCGAGCCGCATGAAATGCGGGTGCTCCTTGTAGAGCGCGCGGCGCAGCGCGCCGAGCGAATCGAACGGCAGCCTGTGCCCCAGCACGTCGGACAGCGCGCGGATGATCGCCCAGTCCTCGCGCGCGTCGCCAGGCGGGAAGCCGGCGCGGTTTCCCATCTGCACGCGCCCCTCGGTGTTGACGTAGAGCCCGGACTTCTCCGGATAGGCCGCGCCGGGCAGAATGACATCGGCGCGATGCGCGCCGCGGTCGCCGTGCGTGCCGATGTAAATGACAAAGGCGCCCGGCTCGACATCGACTTCATCGGCGCCGAGCAGGAACAGGACCTGGAGCGCGCGCGCCTTCGTCATCGCGGCGGCATTCATCCCGCCGGGGCCCGGCACGAAACCGAGATCGAGCGCGCCGACGCGCGAGGCGACGCTGTGCAGCACGCTAAAGCCGTTCCAGTCCCTGCCGACGAAGCCGAACTCGCCGGCGATCCTGGCGGCAAGCGAGGCGATCGCGGCGCCGTCGGGCCGCGCCAGCGCGCCGGCGCCGAGAATCATCAGCGGACGCTCGGCCTTGCTGAAGGCATCCGAGTGCTTGCTCTTGGCGAAGTTCGCGAGGCTGTCCGGCCCGGCACCGATATAGTCATAAGGGTACGTCAGGTCGGCCTTCTCGCCGATCAGGGCGATCGGGAAACTGCCGGCGCGCCAGCGCTTGCGGATGCGGGCATTGAGCACGGCGGCCTCGCGGCGCGGGTTCGAGCCGACGATCAGCAGCGCGTCGGCGCGTTCGATCCCGGCGATCGTGGCGTTGAACAGATAACTCGCGCGGCCCCATTTCGGATCGATCGCCGCGCCGTCCTGGCGCGCGTCGATATTGGTGACGCGCAGCGCCCCCATCAGCTTCTTGAGCGCGTACATTTCCTCGACGGTCGCGAGGTCCCCCGCGATCGCGCCGATCTTGCCGCCGCTGACCGGCGTCATGGCGGCCGCGATGGCGGCGAACGCCTCGCTCCACGATGCCGGGCGCAGCCGGCCGTTCTCGCGGATATAGGGCTGGTCGAGACGCTGGGTGCGCAGGCCGTCGACGACGTGCCGGGTCTTGTCGGAAATACACTCCTCGTTCACGTCATCATTGGTGCGCGGCAGGATGCGCATCACCTCGCGGCCCCGCGTGTCCACGCGGATGGCCGAACCAACTGCATCCATGACGTCGATCGACTGCGTCTTGGTGAGCTCCCACGGCCGCGCCGTGAACGCATAGGGCTTGGAGGTCAGCGCGCCGACCGGGCACAGGTCGACCACGTTGCCCTGCAGCTCCGATGTCATCGCGCTCTCGAGATAGGTCGTGATCTCCATGTCCTCGCCGCGGCCGATCGCGCCAAGCTCCGGCACGCCGGCGACCTCGGTGGTGAAGCGGATGCAGCGCGTGCAATGGATGCAGCGCGTCATGATCGTCTTGACCAGGACGCCGATATATTTGTCCTCGACCGCGCGCTTGTTCTCCTGGAAACGGCTGGCGTCGACGCCATAGGCCATCGCCTGGTCCTGCAGGTCGCACTCGCCGCCCTGATCGCAGATCGGACAATCGAGCGGATGATTGATCAGCAGAAACTCCATCACGCCTTCGCGCGCCCGGCGCACCATCGGCGTCCGGGTGTTGATGACGTGGGGGGTGCCGTCCTTCTTCGGCGGCAGGTCTTTCACGCCCATCGCGCAGGAGGCCTGCGGCTTCGGCGTGCCGACCACCTCAACGAGGCACATGCGGCAGTTGCCGGCGATCGACAGCCGCTCATGGAAACAGAAGCGCGGAATCTCGGCGCCCGCCGCCTCGCACGCCTGCAGCAGCGTGTATTCGGGCGGAACGTCGATTTCTTTGCCGTCGATGATGAGCTTGGTCATCGGCTTTGCCTAATGCGTCGCGTCTGTCAGTTCGTGCCGTCGCTCGATCCGCTCAACGCGGGACTCCAGCCGGTCGAGTCGCCGGTTGACGCCGACCAAACCTTCTTCCACCGAGGTCACGCGCACCTTCAAATCTTGCAAATCCCCGGCCATTCGTTCCGTGCGTTCGTCGATCCTTCGCGGCAGAACGAGAACCACGTTCTCGGGCTCTTTTGCCATCAGATGTCCCTCGTTCGCATCATCGTCCTACTCCGCCGCCTGTGCGTCGAGCGGGATTGGATCGCGCACGCCAAGGTCCGACGCGCGCGCGGTGTACTGGTCGATGCGCCGCTCGATCTCGGGGCGGAAATGCCGCAGCAGGCCCTGCACCGGCCAGGCGGCGCCGTCGCCGAAGGCGCAAATGGTGTGACCTTCGATCTGCTGAGTGACCTGCATCAGCATGTCGATCTCTTTCTTCTGCGCGCGGCCTTCGGCCATGCGCGTGAGCACGCGCCACATCCAGCCCACGCCCTCGCGGCAGGGCGTGCACTGGCCGCAGCTCTCGTGCCTGTAGAAATAGGAGATGCGGGCCATCGCTTTGACGATATCGGTCGACTTGTCCATCACGATCACGGCGGCGGTGCCGAGCGCCGACTTCTTCTCGCGGCAGCCGTCGAAATCCATCAGCAGCGTGTCGGCCTGGTCGGGCCCGGCCGGCACCAGCGGCATCGACGAGCCACCCGGGATCACCGCGAGCAGGTTGTCCCAGCCGCCGCGCACGCCGCCGGCATGCCGCTCGATCAACTCGCGCAGCGGGATGCCCATCGCCTCTTCCACGTTGCACGGCCTCTCGACATGGCCGGAGATGCAGAACAGCTTGGTGCCGGTGTTGTTGGGCCGGCCGATCGACGAGAACCACGCCGCGCCGCGCCGCATGATGTCCGGCACCGCGGCGATCGACTCCACGTTGTTCACCGTGGTCGGACAGCCATAAAGCCCGACATTGGCCGGAAACGGCGGCTTGAGACGCGGCTGGCCCTTCTTGCCTTCGAGACTCTCGAGCAACGCCGTTTCCTCGCCGCAGATATAGGCGCCGGCGCCGTGGTGGACATAAAGATTGAAGTCCCAGCCCGAGCCACAGGCGTTCTTGCCGAGCAGCTTCGCCTCATAAGCCTCGTCGATCGCGGCCTGCAGCCGCTCGCGCTCCCGGATGAACTCGCCGCGGACGTAGATGTAGCCGGTATTGGCGCCCATTGCGAAGCCGGCGATCAGGCAGCCCTCGATCAGGAGATGCGGATCGTTGCGCATGATCTCGCGATCCTTGCAGGTGCCCGGCTCCGACTCGTCGGCATTGACCACGAGATAATGCGGCCGGCCGTCCGACTGCTTGGGCATGAATGACCACTTGAGGCCGGTCGGGAAACCGGCGCCCCCACGCCCGCGCAGGCCCGACGCCTTCACTTCATTGATGATGCCATCGCGGCCCTTGGCCAGGATCGCCTTGGTGCCGTCCCAGGAGCCGCGCGCCCGCGCGCCCTTGAGGCCCCAGTCATGGAAGCCATAGAGGTTGCGGAAGATGCGGTCCTTGTCGTCGAGCATTGTCAGTTCGGCTTCGGTTTTGATTTGCCGCCGACCGTCAGGGTCGGCGATTCCTGCACATTTGCGGCGGCGCCAGCTTTCTTCGCCTTATTGTCGGTCAACGGCTCATTGTCCTTATTGTCCTTGCCACGCGACTTCGACCTTGTCTTTTCGTCGAGCAAAGTGGTCGGTCCGCCGACCGGCGCGGACAACTGGCGCTTCACCTGCGGCCCCGGCTTCGGCTTCGTGCCGGCGGCAAGAGCGTCGAGCAGCGCGTTGAAGCTCTCCTTGGTCAGGTCCTCGTAATAATCGGCGTTGATCTGGACCATGGGCGCATTGACGCAGGCGCCCAGGCATTCGACCTCGACCCAGGAGAACTTGCCGTCCTCGGTGACGTGGCCCTGCTCGCCGATCTTCTTGCGGCACAGCTTTTCCAGGTCGTCGGCGCCGCGCAGCCGGCACGGCGTCGTGCCGCAGAGCTGCACATGATATTTCCCGACCGGCTCGAGATTGAACATCGTGTAGAACGTCGCGACCTCGAGTGCACGGATGTGCGCCATGCCGAGGAAATCGGCGACATGACGGATCGCGGCTTCGGGCAGCCAGCCGCCCGCCTGTTCCTGCGCGCGCCACAGCAACGGGATGATCGCGGACTGCTGCCGTCCCGCCGGATACTTCTTGATCTGCTCCTGTGCCCATTCCAGGTTCGCCTTGCTGAAGGCGAAGTCCTTGGGCTGCACATCGGCCGGCGCGAGGCGGCGTACGCTCATCGGTCCACCTCACCGAACACGATGTCGAGCGAGCCCAGGATGGCCGACACATCGGCCAGCATGTAACCCTTGCACAGCCAGTCCATGGCCTGCAGGTGGGCGAAGCCCGGCGCGCGGATCTTGCATTTGTACGGCTTGTTGGTGCCGTTCGAGACCAGGTAGACCCCGAACTCGCCTTTTGGCGCCTCGACCGCGGCGTACACCTCGCCTTCCGGCACATGGTAGCCCTCGGTGAAGAGCTTGAAGTGATGGATGAGTGCTTCCATCGACCGCTTCATCTCGCCGCGCCGAGGCGGCACGATCTTGTTGTCGGCGACCGTGACCGGACCGGGTTCCTTCTTCAGCCGCTCGACGCATTGCTTCATGATGCGGATCGACTGCCGCATCTCTTCCATGCGGATCACCTGCCGGTCGTAATTGTCGCCATGCCGGCCGACCGGAATGTCAAATTCGAGCTCCGAATAACATTCATAAGGCTGCGCGCGCCGCAGGTCCCAGGCCGCGCCGGAGCCGCGCACCATCACGCCGGAAAATCCCCAATTCCAGGCGTCCTCGAGCTTCACCACGGCAATGTCGACGTTGCGCTGCTTGAAAATGCGGTTGTTGATCACCAGCCGGTCGATGTCGTCGCAAACCTTGAGGAACGGATCGCAGAACGCGCCGATGTCCTCGATCAGCTTCGGCGGCAGGTCCTCATGCACTCCGCCCGGCCGGAAATAATTGGCGTGCATGCGCGAGCCGGAGGCCCGCTCGTAGAACACCATCAGCTTCTCGCGCTCCTCGAAGCCCCAGAGCGGGGGTGTAAGCGCGCCGACGTCCATCGCCTGCGTCGTGACGTTGAGGAGATGCGACAGCAGCCGTCCGATCTCCGAATAGAGCACGCGGATCAGTTGCGCCCGTTTGGGCACCTCGATGCCGAGCAATTTCTCGACCGCCAGGCAGAAGGCGTGCTCCTGGTTCATCGGCGCGACGTAGTCGAGCCGGTCGAAATAGGGCACCGCCTGGGTATAGGTCTTGTATTCGATCAGCTTCTCGGTGCCGCGGTGAAGCAGGCCGATATGCGGATCGACGCGCTCCACCACCTCGCCGTCGAGCTCCAGCACCAGGCGCAGAACGCCGTGCGCAGCCGGATGCTGCGGCCCAAAGTTGATGGTGAAGTTGCGCAGGTTCTGCCGGCCGCCCTCGGGGCCGGTCCGCTCCGGGGAGGATGTCATGATTTGCCCTCACCCTTGGCCGCGGGTCCGGCCTTCTCGTCTCCGGGCAGGACGTAATCGGTGCCTTCCCACGGCGACAGGAAATCGAAGTTGCGGAATTCCTGCGCGAGGCGGACCGGGTCATAGACGACGCGCTTCTGCTCGTCGTCGTAGCGGACTTCGACAAAGCCGGTCAGCGGAAAATCCTTGCGCAGCGGATAGCCCTCGAAGCCGTAGTCGGTGAGAATACGGCGCATGTCGGGATGACCGGTGAAGATCACGCCATAGAGGTCGTAGGCCTCGCGCTCGAACCAATCGACGCCGCGATAGACCTCGATCAGCGACGCAATCGGCTCGCCCTCTCCGACTTCAGCTTTCACGCGAATGCGCCGGTTAATCTGCGGCGACAGCAGATGATAGACGACGTCGAACCGCTTTTCTCGACCGGGCCAGTCGACGGCCGTGACGTCGATGATGCAGGTGAACAGGCACCCCGGGTCATCGCGGAGAAAGCGCGCGACCTTGACGATGTCGGACGCCTCGACCGTTACGGTGAGCTCGTTACGCGCAACGACATGCGCCTTCACCGAAGCGCCGAGGGCATTCTTGATCGTTTGAGCAAGCCTTTCCAGAGCCTCGTCCATCGTCGGTCATCGCTCAATCGTGCCGGTGCGGCGGATTTTCTTTTGAAGCAGCATGATGCCGTAAAGCAAAGCCTCGGCGGTCGGCGGACAGCCGGGCACATAGATGTCGACCGGCACGATGCGGTCGCAGCCGCGCACCACGGAATAGGAGTAGTGATAATATCCGCCGCCATTCGCGCAGGATCCCATCGAGATCACGTAGCGCGGCTCCGGCATCTGGTCGTAGACCCGGCGCAGCGCCGGCGCCATCTTGTTGGTCAGCGTGCCGGCGACGATCATCACGTCGGACTGGCGCGGCGAGGCGCGTGGCGCGAAGCCGAAGCGCTCGACATCGTAGCGCGGCATCGACACCTGCATCATCTCGACCGCGCAGCAGGCGAGGCCGAACGTCATCCACATCAGGGAGCCGGTGCGGGCCCAGGTGATGAGGTCGTCGGCCGCCGTGACCAGGAATCCCTTGTCGGCGAGCTCATTGTTGACACCGGTGAAAAAGGGATCGTCGGCGCCGACCGGCTTGCCGGTGCGCGGATCAACGATCCCTCTCGGGGCGGGTGCGACGGTCGTCATGCGCTCGTCAATCCCATTCGAGCGCCCCCTTCCGCCACTCATATATGAAGCCGACCGTGAGGACGCCAAGGAAGATCATCATGGCCCAGAAGCCGAAAACGCCGACCTGCTTAAAGGCGACGGCCCACGGGAACAGGAAACTCACCTCGAGATCGAAGATGATGAACAGGATCGCGACCAGATAGAACCGCACGTCGAACTTCATGCGTGCGTCGTCGAACGCGTTGAAGCCGCACTCGTAGGCCGACAGCTTGTCGGGGTCCGGCGCCTGATAGGCGACGACGAAGGGCGCGATCAACAGTACGGCGCCCAGCGCCAGGGCGACGGCAATGAAGATCGCCAAAGGAAGGTAATCGAGCAGCAACGGGCTCATCGCGGCTTCAATCCCTCCTGTCCAGATTCTGCAAGGTGCAAACCCTCTGGGTCTGCAATGCCTTGCAACTCCAAAAGAAAACCGCCCTCGCCTGGTTGGAATGACTTCAAGGACGGAACCGGTGCGAGGCTTAGCGCAGCGCACAAAGCGAGGCAAGCCGAGCCCGCATGGCTCGTCCCCAGGCTTTTCGGCCGATCCCCGCTATAAGATGGCGCGCAACGATATGACACCGAGGTTACGCCATGGATGACAAGACCGCGCGTTCCAGCCTGCCGACCGTCGGCACCGAGCACTGGACGGACAAAGGCGATGTCCGGCTGTTCCTGTGGAACAAATGCGCCGGCGACCCGGCCCATGCCGCAGGCACGATCCTGTTCGTCCACGGTTCCTCCATGGCCTCGACGCCGACCTTTGATTTGCAAGTGCCGGGGCGCCCGTCGGCGATGGACTGGTTCGCAAGCCGCGGCTTCGACTGCTGGTGCGTCGACATGGAAGGCTATGGCCGCTCGACCAAAGACCGCGAAAACAATGCGCCGATTACGCAGGGGGCCGACGATTGTTTCGCCGCAGCCACCTACATTCAGGCGTTGCGCGGCAGGAAACCGATGCACGTTTACGGGGTGTCGTCGGGCGCATTGCGCGCCGGCCTGTTCGCCGAGCGTCACGGCGACCTGGTCGACCGGCTCGCGCTCGACGCGATGGTGTGGACCGGCGAAGGCTCACCGACGCTCGCCGAGCGGCGCAAGAAGCTGCCGCAGTTCCAAGCCAGTAACCGGCGGCCGATCGACAAGGCCTTCGTGCATTCGATCTTCGACCGCGATCATCCGGGCACGGCCGATGAAGCCGTGATCGATGCCTTCGCCGACGCCATCGTGGCGCTCGATACGTCGGTGCCGACCGGCACCTATGTCGACATGTGCTCGCGCCTTCCGGTCGTCGATCCGGCCAGGATCAAGGTGCCGACGCTTATCATGCGCGGTCAGTGGGATGGCATCGCCTCGTTTGACGATCTGATGAAGTTTTTCGAGGCGCTGCCGAACCCGGACAAGCAGTTCACGGTGATGCCGGGCATTTCACACGCGAGCTTCCAGCAGAAGAACTACCTGCTGGTCTATCACATCCTCTGGAGCTTCCTGACCCAGCCGAAGCCGCTGTACCGGGGATAAGCCGGTCCGACAAACTCGTCACGCGTGGGGTTGACCCGCGCGAGCGGCAAGAGCCCTTGCCCGGCAACGACATTGTGGCGATTCAGCAGGCGAGCTGGTCGGCGAGATCCGCGAGATCCTTTGCGGCATAGCTGACCTTCGCGGTCGGCCTCGCCTCGCCTGTATTCGGGCCGTATTCGTCAATGCGCGCGGTGTGCGCGGTCTGCAGCCCGCACGTCGCGGCAGCAACGAGATCGCTGGTGTGCGCCGCGACCATCATGCAGTCGCCGGGCGCGAGATTGAACGCCTCGCAGGCGGCAAGATAAACGCGCGGCTTCGGCTTGAAGTCGCCAGCGACTTCCGAGCCGAGAATGGCGTCCCAGTGCCAGCCATTGCGGCGCGCAAGGTCGACTATCAACGCGATGTTTCCATTCGAGCACGGCGCCAGCAGGAATTTTCGGCGCAGGCGCGCGAGCGCAGCGGCAACATCCGGCCAGCCGTCAAGCCGGTGCCACGCGAGATTGAGTTCGCTCATGACGGATTCCGGCAGGCCGCCGAGGCCGAAGCGCGGCAGCACCCGCTCCAGGTTGCGCCGGTGCAGGACGTCGAGCCTGGCAAAGGGCTGCCGGCCGGACCGCACCTCTTCCATTCCGGGCTGGTATTCGGCCCGCCAGGCGTCGGCGAAGGCGATCCAGTCGATTTTTTTGTGAGTTCCTAACAGCCGCTCCGTCTCGCGCGCGATCCCGCGGCGCCAGTCCACCAGCGTGCCGAACACATCGAAAAACAGGGCTTTCGGGAAAGCAATTTCGGCCATCGCAACACCTTTGGTGAGGCCGGGAAAGTCGCCCTAAGTAGTTGATATTGTGGCGGGAGCGACGGGACTCGAACCCGCGACCTCTGCCGTGACAGGGCAGCGCTCTAACCAACTGAGCTACGCCCCCGCGGGCGTGACGCGCAGTTAAAGGGCCCGTCGAATCAAGTCAAGGACAAGGCTCTGCCGCCAGCGCAGTTGCGAAAAAGCCCTATTTTTCGGCAAAAGCCGATGGTCACGCCCGGTCCGAATCGTCTATGCGGGCTATGTGATTGGTGGTTCCCAAACCACCGGATGATCAAATTGGAGGGTCCACTAATGGCAGTAGTTCCTGGCGGCAAAGCGCCGACACCGCCGACCGTCACGCTGAAGCATCTCGCAGCGGCGATGGCCGAGCAGCATGAAATGTCGAAGAAACAAGCCGAAACAATTCTCAACGATTTCGTCAGCAATATCGTCAAGCATCTCAAGAAGGGCGAGCGCATCCGCATCGGTGGCCTGGGCATCCTGCAGGTCCGCAGGCGCGCCGCGCGCATGGGTCGCAATCCCGCAACCGGCGAAGCGATCCAGATCAAGGCGAGCAAGAAGGTCGCTTTCCGCGCGTCGAAGGAGCTGAAGGAGTCGATCTGACGGCAAGATAGGCCGGACCCTCCGGGGCCAACGGCAGGTGCGCTGACCGGCGCGCCTGCCGTTTTCTTTTTGGCGGAAACGATGGCCGGCCAAGTCGTTTCGTAACGGACCCGCCCGCCTTCGAGCTATGGCGCGGCAGCCCTCGCTCGCTTCGCTACCACAGGATTGAGAATGGCTTGCCAAGCCGTAGCTCGCGAAGCGAGCGAAGGCTGGCCTGCCAACCAAAGCCGACAATCCAATCTGAGGTGTCCGCCTTCGCCAAGGCTTCGGCGGAGGCCCTCCGCCGCTACGCGGCGTCGGTTGGTGGGCGGTGACGGACTCGAACCGCCGACATCCTGCGTGTAAAGCAGGCGCTCTACCAACTGAGCTAACCGCCCTTCCAGGCCGCTATATCGCGCGTGGGTGATGCGGGAGCAAGCCTCGCCAGCCGGCTCAAACAAAAGCCCCCGCGGCACGGCATCGCGGGGGCTTGGTTGTTGTATGGAGACCGCGCGTCTAACTGTTGACAGCTTCCTTGAGTCCCTTGCCGGCCGAGAAGCGCGGCCGGTTGGCGGCCTTGATCTGGACCGGCGCACCCGTACGCGGATCGCGGCCTTCGCGCGCCGCGCGCTTGACCACGCGGAAGTTGCCGAAGCCCATGATCTTGACATCACCGCCGTGCTTCAGTGCCGACGTGATCGTATCGAACGTCGCATCGACGGCCGACGCCGCGGCGGTCTTGGTCATCGACGTCTTGTCGGCCACCAACGCAATCAGTTCATTCTTGGTCATGGCCTGTCCTCTGCTCTGTCGATAGCGACAGCCGGATGCCGCCGCTTGGCGCGCATGATTTTCTTCAAATGATCGATTCGCAAGCGCGAATCTCCAGGCTGAATGCCGAGTCGGACCGGTCGCGAGCCAAAAAAACAACGGCGGGGGACGTTTCAGCGTCCCCCGCCGGATCGAATCAGCAATCGGCTGCCTTTCAGTGCGCAGTCAGGCCGGAGCCTTCCTCCTCGCCCTGATCGGCCGGGACGCTGGCCCGCTTGGCGCTCGCCTCGTCCCATTCGATCGGTTCGGGCTTGCGCACCAGCGCGCGCGTCAGCACCTCATCCATCCGCGACACCGGCACGATCTCGAGATTCTTCTTGATCGTGTCGGAAATCTCCGCGAGGTCCTTGGCATTCTCCTCGGGGATCAGCACGGTCTTCATGCCGCCGCGGGCGGCGGCGAGCAGCTTCTCCTTGAGGCCGCCGATCGGCAGCACACGGCCGCGCAGCGTGATCTCGCCGGTCATGGCGACATCGCGGCGCACCGGGATGCCGGTCATCACCGAGACGATGGCGGTCACCATCGCGACACCGGCCGACGGGCCGTCCTTGGGGGTTGCCCCTTCCGGCACGTGAACGTGGATGTCGCGCTTATCGAACTGCGGCGGCTCGATGCCGAAGGCAACCGCACGCGAGCGCACGTAGGACGCTGCCGCCGAGATCGACTCCTTCATCACGTCGCGCAAGTTGCCGGTCACCGTCATGCGTCCTTTGCCGGGCATCGAGGTTCCCTCGATGGTCAGCAATTCGCCGCCGACGTCGGTCCAGGCAAGTCCGGTGACCACGCCGACCAGATCCTCGGCCTCGATCTCGCCGTAGCGGTATTTTGCCACGCCGAGATAATCGCCGAGATTGGCGGCGGTGACCGCGATCGACTTCTTCTTCGACGTCATCAGCTCCTTCACCGCCTTGCGGATCAGGGTCGAGAGCTCGCGCTCGAGGTTGCGAACGCCCGCCTCGCGGGTATAGCGCCGGATCAGGGTGAGCAGCCCCTCGTCGTCGATCGACCATTCCTTGGGATCGAGGCCGTGCTTGGCGACCGCAGCCGGGATCAGGTGCTTGCGCGCGATCTCGACCTTTTCATCCTCCGTGTAGCCGGCGATGCGGATGATCTCCATGCGGTCCATCAGCGGCGGCGGGATGTTGAGGGTATTCGCCGTGGTGATGAACATCACGTTGGAGAGATCGTAATCGACCTCGAGGTAGTGGTCGTTGAAGGTGTGGTTCTGCTCGGGGTCGAGCACCTCGAGCAGGGCCGAGGACGGGTCGCCGCGGAAATCGGCGCCCATCTTGTCCACCTCGTCAAGCAGGAACAGCGGATTCGAGGTCTTCGCCTTGCGCATCGACTGGATGATCTTGCCGGGCATCGAGCCGATATAAGTCCGGCGGTGACCGCGGATCTCGGCTTCGTCACGCACGCCGCCGAGCGAGACGCGCACGAATTCGCGGCCCGTCGCCTTGGCGATCGACTTGCCGAGCGAGGTCTTGCCGACGCCGGGCGGTCCGACCAGGCAGAGGATCGGCCCGGTCAGCTTGTTGGCACGGCTCTGCACCGCGAGATATTCGACGATGCGCTCCTTGACCTTCTCCAGGCCGAAGTGATCGGTGTCGAGCACC
>CAZNTY010000299.1:0-5495 GCA_964576085.1 uncultured Undibacter sp.
GGCTGCGACGGCCTTCAATCTTTGCAAAGCAATTGCTGCTTTGTTATAGGCGCACTGGCCTGAGGCATCGGCTTTTCCCCGGTAGCTCAGTGGTAGAGCAACCGGCTGTTAACCGGTTGGTCGCTGGTTCGAATCCGGCCCGGGGAGCCACATTGCGAGGGTCCGTTCCGGACACATAGGTAACGTTTCATACCGGAGACATGGGTAACACTTTTGGCCCGAAGGGGTTCTCAAGTGATTTCCTGATTGCCACATCGAACGGTGCTCAATTTTATCTTGAGGCCACGCTAGCTTCGGGCATGGGGACTATCGAAGCGAGAGCAGACCGGCGGATGCGCGAAGCCTTCCAAACCATTGACAATGTCGTGTCACCCGACTTCTTTCTTCCGTCATAATCCCCTGCGGCCCTCTGACCGGTGCGGTTCTATGCCGCCTTGGCGGGAGATGCCCAATGCCGCAAACCGCGGATGCAAGCCACCCCTTCTCGCGGACCGGGGCGACGGCCTTGTCTTTCAGAAGGGTTCGTAGTGCCGTATCGGGCTTTTCGTCGTCTGGCCGCCTCGGCTCTTTCCAACTGCCTTCAGCTAGGGTTATGAGCAAAGCGTAGGTTGGTCATCGCCGACCTCAGAGCCATATTACGGTAGGGCGATGACGCCGCTCGCGAGCGCACTTTCCACCGACCTCTACGAGCTCAACATGGTCCAGGCCTACCTGGACCGCGGCGAGACCTCCGAGGCCGTGTTCGAGTTCTTCGTCCGCCGCCTGCCCGAGCGGCGCGGCTTCCTGATGGCGGCCGGGCTCGACACCGCGCTCGACTACCTCGAAACGCTGCGGTTCAGTCCCGCGGAGCTGGACTGGCTCGCCGGCACCAGGCGGTTCCGCAACAACCTGCTCGATTATCTTGCCGGCTTCCGCTTCACCGGCGACGTGCACGCCATGCCGGAAGGCAGCGTGTTCTTCCCGCACGAGCCGATCCTGCGCATCACTGCGCCGCTGCCGCAGGCGCAGATCGTGGAATCCCGCCTCATCAACATCATGCACTTCCAGACGCTGGTCGCCTCCAAGGCCACACGCATGGTGCTGGCGGCGAACGGCAAATCGCTCGCCGACTTCGGCCTGCGCTCCGCGCACGGCTCGGAAGCCGGCCTGCTGTCCGCACGGGCGAGCTATATCGCCGGCTTCGGCGGCGCCGCCAATGTCGAGGCCGGCATGGCCTTCGACATCCCGGTCGTGGGCACGATGGCGCACTCTTTCATCCAGATTCACGACGACGAGGCCGCGGCCTTCGAGGACTTCGCGCGGGCGCGGCCGGAGGGAGTCGTGCTGCTGATCGACACCTTCGACACCGAGGCCGGCGCGCGCAAGGTCGTGGCGCTCGCGGACAAGCTCAGAAAAGACGGCATCGTGATCCGCGGCGTGCGCATCGACTCGGGCGACCTGATCGCGATGTCGCGCAAGGTGCGCGCCATCCTCGACGCGGGCGGGCTGAAGGACGTCATCATCCTGGTCAGCGGCGGCGTCGACGAGGATTTCATCGCGAAGGTGGTCGCCTCCGGCGCGCCAATCGACGGCTTCGGCGTCGGCGCGAGCCTCGATGCTTCGTCGGACGCGCCGGTGATGGATTGCGCCTACAAGCTGCAGGAATACCGCGGCAGGCCGCGCCGCAAATTGTCCGAAGGCAAGGTGACGTGGCCCGGCCGCAAGCAGGTCTGGCGCAAGATGAAGGACGGCCGGATGGCGGGCGACACCGTCTCGGTCGAAACCGACGCGCAGCCGGGCGAGCCCCTGATCGTGCAGGTGATGAAGAACGGCCAACGTCTCGCCGCCCCCGAGGGTCTTGCAGCGAGCCGCGGGCGCGCCGCGCGTCAGTTGGCGCAGCTTCCGGAGCCGTTGCGGCAATTGCAGAAGGCGGACTATCCGGTCGTGATCGCCGAGGCGCTCGAGGAGCTCGGCCGCCAGGCCTCACGCGGCCATTAAATGTCTACGCCGCCGCGCGGCCCCACAATTCGCGGCTCGCGAGCCGGGCGCCTTCAACCAGCGCCTCGAGCTTCGCCCACATGATCGAGGGGTGCACGCGGCGGTGAAACGGTCCCTGCGCGAAGCCGCAGTCGGTGCCGGCGATGACATTCTCGCGGCCGATGACGCGGGCGAACCGCACGATGCGCTCCGCCACCAGCTCGGGATGCTCGACCACGTTGGTGGCATGGCTGATGACGCCGGGGATCAGCACCTGCCCCGCCCCGAGCCTGGCGTCCTTCCACACCTTCCATTCGTGCTCGTGGCGCGGATTGGCGCCCTCGATCACGTAGGCGCCGACCTTCACCTTGAGGATCAGATCGACGATGTCCTTGAGCGGCACGTCGGTGGTGTGCGGGCCGGGCCATGAGCCCCAGCAGACGTGATAGCGGATGCGCTCGGCCGGGATGCCCTCGATTGCGTAGTTGATCACCTCGACCTGGCGCGCCAGCCAGTTGCGGTAATCAGCAAAGCTCGCCGGCGGCACCATGCGGTCGTAGGTCACGGCGTTGCGGGCATCATCGAGCTGCAACAGGAATCCGGCATCGACGATCATGCGATATTCAGTCCGCATCGCCTCGCCGATCGCCGCGAGCAGGTCGTCGTCGCTCTTGTAGTATTCGTTCTTGCGGTCGGGGATGACGCTGGCCGGCGCCGCCACCGGCAGGAATGCCTCCTGCACCGTCGCGCCCTTAAGCGCCGCCTTGAAATTATCGATGTCGCGCTGCAGCTCGGCCTGCCCGGTGTATTCGATCGGGCCGACACAGACGGAATCGGTCGTGGTGGCAACGCCGTCCTGCGCGTCGAGCTCGGCATAGAAGTCGGCGAAGCGGGTGCGGTCGGCGCCGCGCTTGAACGGGTTGGCGGCGTCCGCCCTGATCGGCCGACGCTCGAACCCCGACAGGCGCTCCAGCACGTATTGCGACCAGCTGATCGACTTGCCGAACTCGCCGTCGCTGACGATGTCGATGCCGGTCTCGGCCTGGCGCCGGACCACCTCGGCGACCGACCGCTTCAGGCAGGATTCATAGGCCGCAGCATCGTAAGGCTTGCCGGCCTGCTTGAGCCGCAGAAAATCCTGCAGTTCCTTCGGCCGGATCAGGCTGCCGACATGGGTGGTGAGGATGCGATCGGTGCTGCGCTTCATCGGTCAGGCCACGAGCGTGGAAAGCCTACGCTATGTGCGAGGCGGCAGGAAAGGCAAATTCCGGCGGGACGAAATCAGGCGGCGGACTTCGCCGCGGCCTCCACGGCGCGATCGATAACGAGGCCCAGGCTCGCGATCTCGACCCGGTTGCGGCCCCGCTCCTTGGCGAAATACAGCGCCTGGTCGGCCTGCGCCAGCAAGCCCGGCATGTCCAGGAGCGGCGTCCGGCAATGCACGAGGCCGACGCTCATGGTGGCACAAACCGGGTGGCCTTCGACGTTCTGCGTCGCGTGCACGAAGGCGTCGCGCAGGCGATCCGCGGTCGCGAACGCCCTCTCCTCCGTGGTGTCATAAAGCACGGCGGCAAATTCCTCGCCGCCCAGCCGGCCGAGCAGGTCGCTTGCACGCAGGGTCTGACGCGCCGTGTCGGCAAAAATCTCCAGCACCCGGTCACCGACCGCATGGCCAAACCTGTCGTTGATCGACTTGAAGTGGTCGAGATCGATCAGCATGACGGCGGCCTGCCGCGGGTTGCCCATGTGACGCTTGGCGAGCGCGGTGGCCTCCTGGAGAAAGGCGCGCCGGTTGGCGACGCCGGTCAGCGGATCGACCATCGCGGCGGTGCGGTGGCGCAGCTCGGTGCGCTCCTTCGCCATCGCCAGCAGAATGAAAGCGATCGAGATGGTGAACAGCAAGGCTTCGAAGCTGATGACCGTGAGCCAGACGCTTCCGAACACCCTGTTGTTGGGCGACCACGGCAGCATCGCGATCAGCGGCGTGCGCAGCAGGAACAGCGCGCCATGCGCGAACAGCATGAAGATCCCCGGCCAGCGCGACACCAGCGCTTCGCCGCGGCCGCGCCAGAACTCGTAGGCGGTGAGCCACGTGTAGGACGTAATGATTCCCGACGCGAGCAGCACGCGCGCGTCGACGTCTTCGGTGAAGACTGGCAGACGGCAGACCAGCAGCCAGAGCACCGCGCCGGTGACGAGATAGACCGGCTCGACCGGCCGGCCATCGAACACGCGCGCGCCCGTCCACGTCACCGCGAACGCGGTGAACAGCAGCGCATTGGCGAGATCGATCGAGATCAGGTCGGGCACCGACCCGTACATGCCGAACAGCACGACGGACCCTGCGCGAATGATGTGGGCGAAGCCCCACCAGGCGACGGCCGTGATCGCGGTGTTCTGCACCCAGACGAACAGCAGCAGCAAGCCGAGGATTGCCTCGACGTAGATCGTCACCATGAACAGGGTGTTGATGTCGAGGTGCATGAACCCGTCGGCGCGGCCGGCTGCTGTTTGAGGCCTCTTGTCCCGCGTCAGAATTTAGGACCTGCGGGACAAAGAATATGTGAATGACCGGCGGCAACCGCCGGCAATGCCGCGTTATGGTTTCGGCATCCTTTCCGGCGAGACTGCAATTGACAGGGACGGTGGAAAATTTCGTTCGGTCCTCGCGCCTCGAAAGGCCGCCTGTGCTTTCGAAGCGGCCGCGCGTAGCAGGTTTTGTCGTGCGTTGCGGAGCCTGGGGCGGCCCTTGTCGGCCGGAAACGTGTCCAATAGGGTCGAAAGCGCCAATTCCGGGTTGAAGACATGCCAGATATCCGCAGCGACAGCATCGACGCCATCGGCCGTACCCCGCTGATCCGGCTGCGCCGCGCCTCGGAGGCGACCGGTTGCACCATTTTGGGAAAGGCCGAGTTCCTCAATCCAGGACAGTCGGTGAAGGACCGCGCCGGCAAGCAGATGATCCTCGAAGCCGAGACGCGCGGCGAACTCAAGCCCGGCGGGCTGGTAGTCGAGGCGACCGCGGGCAATACCGGCATCGGGCTCGCCCTGGTCGCGAGCGCACGCGGCTACCGCACGGTGATCGTGATCCCCGAGACGCAGAGCCAGGAAAAGAAAGACACGCTGCGGCTTTATGGCGCGGAACTGGTCGAGGTGCCGGCGCTGCCGTTCAGCAACCCGAACAATTACCAGCACGTCGGCCGCCGGCTCGCCGATCAGTTGCGCAAGACCGAAGCCAACGGCGTGCTGTTCGCCGATCAGTGGAACAACCTCGACAACCGCAAGGCGCATTACGTGTCGACGGGTCCCGAAATCTGGGAGCAGACCGGCGGCTAGTTCGACGTCTTCATCTTCTCGATCGTCACCGGCTTCACCATCGCCGGCACTTCGACCTTCCTGCGCGAGAATTAGAAGGACATCGTGATCGGTGTCGCCGATCCGCGCGGCGCGGCGATGTACAACCTGTTCGCGCACGGCGAAGCAAAGGCGACCGAGGGCGGCTCGATCACCGAAGGCATCGGGCTCGGCCGCGTCACCCC
>CAZNTY010000300.1:0-3145 GCA_964576085.1 uncultured Undibacter sp.
TCGCCCGTAGCGCATTTCCTTCAAGCTGGGCGGCCCATGGCAACCGGGATGGCTCGATTGAGCCGTAGGCGAGCAATGTGCCGGCCAGGAACTCCCAGAACCGCGTCATCGGGAGATAGAACGCAAACGAAGCGTCGTAGCGAACGGACACAACGTTGAGCGCGAAGGACGCGACGGTCAGTCCTCCTAAGATCCAAGTTGCGGCACGATGCCGCCACAGCAGGAGCATCAGCAGGGGAAAGACGAGATAGAATTGTTCCTCGACGCCCAGCGACCACAGGTGCAACAGCGGTTTGGAACTCGCCGGCCAGTCGAAGTAGCCGACTTCGAAATAGGTGACGATATTGGCGCAGAACAAAGCGCCGGCGGCAATGTGTTCGCTGAGCGCGGCGAAATTTGCGGGGTTGAGAGCGAGCAGCCCCAGCCCCCAGACGACGATCAGAAGAAGGATCAGCGCCGGAAAGATTCTGCGTGCGCGGCGGGAATAAAAATCGAGGAAGCTGAATGACCCGGTTTTCAAGCCGTGCAGGATCAGGCTTGAAATCAGGTATCCCGAGATGACGAAGAAGATGTCGACGCCGATGAAACCGCCGACAACCCATCTTGGCGCGGCGTGGAATCCGATGACCGCCAGGACGGCAACTGCGCGGAGGCCATCGATATCGGGCCGGTAGGCGATGTCCCGTGGCGCGATCGATGGCCGGGCAGGGCCGAGGGCTGCTTCCAAGACTGGTCTCTATCCGACTTGCTGGGAGATGACGCCAGGCTGCCTGTCGCGAAACCGGATTTCCGACATCGTTCCGACAATAGCGTAGGGGATCAGCTTTTCAAACGACGCGTGCTTGGCCAGGCTTGCGGGTGGTTCCCAAGAATCGCTATGAGTGGTTGGAAGCACGCCAGTTGCAGTGCTTCGACCAGTCTCCTCAGGGGCCTCGACCGCAGCCATGACCGCTCGCATCTACAAGCCCGCCAAGACCGCCATGCAATCGGGTTTCGCCAAGACCAAGGACTGGGTGCTGGATTACGAGCCCGAGGAACCCAGGGTGGTCGAGTCGCTGATGGGCTGGACCACGTCGGGCGACATGAAAAGCCAAATTCGGCTGCGCTTCGAGACCAAGGAAGAGGCGGTCGCCTACGCCGAGCGCCACGGGATTCCGTATCAGGTACAGGAATCGAAACAGGCGCCGCGCCGGGGGCTTTCCTACGCCGACAATTTTGCTTTCAGCCGCTGGGCGCCCTGGACGCACTGAACTGGGATATCAGGCGCTCGCCTGGGCAGGAGTTTCGGCCTGTGCAGCAGGCTGCGGGACAGGTGGAGCAGCCTGCCGGACCATGACGCGCTGCTTGAGCAGCGCCGTAAAACGCTCCTCCGGCATGGGTTGCCCGAACAAGAAGCCCTGGCCGATGTCGCAGCCCATGCTGACCAGCGCCATGGTGTCGGATGCCTTCTCCAAGCCGATACCAACCGCGATGGCGCCGAAGCTGTGAGCAAGGTCGATCACTGTCTTGCAAATCGGTGCATTGGCCTTGTCGGTACCGCAGCCGACCACGAACGAGCGGTCGAGCTTCATCTCCGCGAACGGCAGTTCCTTCAGCTTGGTCAGCGACGCGTAGCCCTTGCCGAAATCATCGATGGCGAGGCGGACATTGTGTTCCGACAGCTTCTTGTTGATGTCGCTGGCGAGGGCAAGGTCGGTGATGATCTGAGACTCGGTGATGTCGATGATCAGGCCAGGCCAGTTCTCGACCTGCTGCCGATGATCGCGAATGATCTTGTCGACCGGAAGCTTGACCAGGCATTTGACCGGGACATTGATCGCGATCCGCAGATTGACCCCGAAATTTTCAAGGTTCAGTCCCGATTTCAGCGCGCTGGTGAGCGCACGCTCAGCCAGCATGTAGATGCTGGCGTCGTCGGCGTCAGGCATGAAGGAGCCAGGCAGCAGCACGCCATGCTGCGGATGGCGGAGGCGGGCGAACGCTTCGGCGCCCGCGAGCTGCTTTCGGCGCAGGTCGATCTTGGGCTGGTACCAGAATTCGATACAGTCATTCTTGAGAGCTTCGGCGAGCGAGACCTTGATGCCGCTTGGCGCGGCCCCATGCCCCATCTTCAGATCGCCTAGGATCTTCTGGATCGCCTGAGTCTCGAACGGCTTCTTGAGCGGAGGCAGCATGCGGAGCTTGAGCTGGTCGCCGGCCTGCCGGACGGTGTCGAGCACCGCCGAGCCGCGGCTGCTCATCAGTTGCACGGAGCCCGCGAAGCCGGATTTGCTCAACGTCTCGATCGAGGAGATGGCGTCCGGGACTTCGAGATTGACGTTGAGAAAGACCAGGTCGGGCGCGCGGGATACCGCCGCCTCGCGGAACGATGCGCCATCGGAAAACTCAACCGTGTCGATGCCGCTGCCCTGAAGAATTAAGGAGACGAACTGCCGGATGCTGCCCTCTTCATCGATGATGAAGGCCAGAGCGTCCCGTCGTCCGGTCGCGGACTCAGGCTTGGTCGGGGCGGGCGTGGAGGTTGCGGACATAGGTTCGACCGACGGACATCACCTGTCCGCGCATATCGGCGATCATTCGGGCTTATCGGTTAAATATCGGTTTCCGCCGGTTCCATCGGTGCCGTTATAGTGACCCGAAGCTTCCGCATGGGCGGCGGCTTGTGCCAGACCCGGGGAAAAAACAATGGCCTCCAACACGCGTTTCATGAATCCGCCCGCGATCGCCAAGCCGGGCGGCTATAGCCATGTGGTCGAGATCACAGGGCCGGCGCGGATCGTCTATATCGCCGGCCAGCTTGGACTGAAGCCGGACGGCGCGATTGCCGGCGACTTTCGGGCCCAGGTGACCCAGGCCTTCGAGAACCTGAAGGCGGCACTCGCCGCCGTCGGCGCCACCTTCGACGACGTGGTCAAGCTCAACAACTACCTGGTCGACGTCGGCAAGAACCTGCCGATCTACCGTGAGGTCCGCGACAAATACGTCAACACTGCCCAGCCGCCGGCCAGCACTACGGTCGGCGTCGCGGCGCTGGCCCGGCCGGATGCTCTGTTTGAGGCCGAGGCAGTGGTGATGCTGGCAAAATAGGGCTGGCGGAAATCTCTCAACGTCATGGCCGGCACAAGGCTGGGCATGACGGGGTGAG
>CAZNTY010000301.1:0-2084 GCA_964576085.1 uncultured Undibacter sp.
AGGGCAGTCGCATTGTTGCTCAGCGCGCCGCCGAACTTGTCCGCGAACGATTCGATATCAACAGACACGTCTCACAACTCATGCAAACCTTTGACTCGGCGCTGAGCAATCGCCACTGAGGATTTGGCTAGATGTATCGATCGCGAAACGCGCCGGAGCGCATGAAGATGATCGCTGAGACAAAGAGCTAAGACGACCGCGCGCTACCTTTGTGCAGTTTTTCCGGGCGACCTCGCAAAGCCTATGACTGTGCCAAGCATGCAACGCCGAGCCGCGCGCGAGGACCATTCGCGGTGGCTTTCGGCACTCGCCGCGAAGCTTAGCGACGCTGAAGCGCAGCTTGGAAGACTCTCTTTAATATAAGACGGTTTGGCTGATACCTCTCAAAGATCGCTCGCCGCGGTGATGACGGAGCGCGATATCGCGGACGGCGTTTGAGCGGGCCAACGTGGAACTTGGCCCGGAACCGCCCATCACACCCGAGGATGTGGGCGAATGTCATTGCCTTCATGCTGTTCAGCCCGGAGACATAGCTTACACCTGTTCGGAGACATGGTTGACAGTTTTGGGGTTACGCAAGTCGATCGTTGCGATCTGATGGGCGGCAAAGAATATTCCGAACCTTCCGTCGATACTGAGCTGGCGAATGGCGAGTTGTTCACCACGAAAGGCCTGCGGGACTTTCCAGAGCCGTCCCTTGAAGGAGACATATGCCTTCGTGGTGGAGACGGAGCGGACGATCTCGCCCTGGTCGTATTCCACCGTTGCAAGGCGATCCGGCATCGTGCGCTGGCTGGGTCGATAACGGCTCGCCGGCACATTGAAGTCCAATGCCTCGTGTGGCCGGTCGAGATTGTAGACGGCTCGCCATTGATCGAACGCCCGCTGGATGTCAGCAAGGTCCCGATAGCGCTTGAGGGCGAGCACCTCGGCCTTCAGGGTGCGGTGGAAGCGTTCGTTCTTGCCCCGGCTCTGGGGATGGTAGGGCCGGCTGTGGATCGTCCGGACGCCGAGCTTGAGAAGCCACACCGTCAGCGTGGTCCAGGGGTCTTCAAGGGTGAAGCCCCAGGGGCCACCATTGTCGACGAACATCGCATCCGGCAGTCCGTAACGGTGGAACGTCGTCTCGAGATGTTCGCGTACCGTCGCGCCTCGTTCGTTGTCACAAGCTGCCAGGCACAAGGAAAAGCGCGAGTGGTCGTCCAGCGTCGTCAGCGGGTGACAGGACACGCCGTTCTCCAGCGCACTGTGCCCCTTGAAGTCCATCTGCCAGAGCTGATTGGGCGCATCCTTCTCGAAGCGTGTGTACGGCTGTCCAGGCGTACCCGCAGGCTCCGTCACCCGATCGTACCGGCGCAGGATATCGTGCACGGTCGATATCGCCGGAACGGCGTGCCGGTCGCGCTTCAGACGATGCGCGATCTTGCGCGCTCCCCAAGCCGGGTGAGCATCGCGCAACGCGACGATCTGATGCTCGGTCGCAGCCGCGGTGCGCTCCGGGCTGTGATGAGGCCGCCGCGACCGGTCCGCCAGCGTCGTATCGCCCGCATCGTGCCGCTGGATCCACTTGTAGCCGGTCTGGGCACTGATGCCGAACCGCCGGCACAGCTTCCGCCGGTTCACTCCCTCCTGCTTGGCAAGCATCACGAACTCCCGTCGTTGGTCCATGACAGACACCTCTTGCCACGGCATCGCTCGCCCCCTTGTTTGACGAATCGAGCCGATCTTGACGTGTCAACCATGTCCCCGAACACCTGTCAGTCATGTCGCCGGGCTGAACAATGCGCAAGAAATGTGCTCGGGGGCGAGGCGCAGTTCCAGCGTTGTCTATATTCGCCGCAATTCCGACGTCTGTATCGCGAGGAACGGCTGCAAGTCCGCCGACGTGCCAACGCAAACGGGCACTCGGCACCTGAGACTATTTGCGATGCCGCAAGGCGCCAACTAGCGCTGGAGCCTCGACTTATTGTCGGATGCGTTCGCCGGTGGGTCGATGGTTTCGGATTCTGGGCATGGTCGATGATTTCACTCTGGAATGCCTGGCGCTCGTCGCCGACACCTCGCTGCCGCGGTCGCCGGGCGCG
>CAZNTY010000302.1:0-1525 GCA_964576085.1 uncultured Undibacter sp.
TGGTGGACTTCGCGGTTTCACCGCTATTGCCCTTCCATGTTCCCAGGAAAGCGCCGTCACGGCCGCCATCGTTCGAACCAAGAAACGTCTGAACGGGCCGCTTTAAGACTTCGGAGGCGACGGCGCAGGCAAGGTCTTGAAAGGCCTTCCAGCCAAGCTGGGTCAAGTCGTAACTCACGCTAGCCCAGCGCCTCCCTACCCCAGCCGTGCCTTGGTGAGCGCGCGCAATTCTGAAACTGCCTCCGTTACACTGGGCGCCCAACGGTCGAACTCGGCCTTGCTGCGCGTGCTATCTTCAAACCCCTCATTGTCGCGGGCCAAGCGATGCAAAACACGAACGAAGCTCTTGAGGGTCGAGTCGTCCTCCTCGTCGACGACCTCCAGGTAGGAAGCCAACAGCTTGAGGCCCTCGATAGCGATCGGGAGACCATCAGGATTGTACTCAGTCGCGGTCGCCTCCAGATCAGCTAGAGCGCGTTCCCATCCCCGCACTGCATCTCGCTGGGCGTCCCCCCGGACGCTGCCGTAGACCAGTGCGTTTGCGAGCAAATGAAGCCGTTCGGGAGCCTGATCCAGCCATCGATCGATAATCGGCATCGCAACCTGCGTTGGTGAGCGCGAATGCGTGCGAGCGTCCGCGGCAATGGTAGTGATTCGACCGGGAAGAAATCCAAGAGCGGCACAGATCTCCCACTGAAGGTGGCGCATCTCGGCTATGTTGATCGGCCACCATCGGGCAAACTCCTGAGCACGGTAGAATGCGATCACATCGACTGCACGCTCTGCTCTCCCAAGTTCCCGGCGCTTGAACTCCACCAGACAGAAAGATGCGAACTCTTCGTCCACGCCGTCCGCCGTGAAATCTCGAAAGGGATCAATCAAAATCGCCAGCGCGCGTGTGCTCGCCTTCGTCTTCAGCAGCTTGATGACTCGATCTACCTGGTTGATTTTGCCGCCGTACCGACGGAGCCGACTTCCGTGCACGAACGGCATCCTGTGCTCGAGGCCAGATCGCTCAAGCTGCCACCACGCGACGAGCTCCTTCAACCAGCGCCGACGCTCAGTCTCTTCCATGGGCTCTGGCAATGGATAATTGGAAGGAAGCGGTAACTCCCCGGTAGTGCCTGTCGGCAAGTCGAGGTGCACGATCAATGTGCCGTTGGCGGCGTCCTTCGTAGCTGCTTCACAAACGCGGTCATAGACCTCGTCAAGATCACTCCCCTGGATGACTACCGGCGCGCCAGGGACGACACCTGTCGACCAGATCCTTCGCGTGACCACGGGCGGATCGCGGGGATCCACGCCGCCGCGCGGAACAGGCACCGGCTCGATGGTTACGGCCGGGCTGTTGGGCATTCCCGTGATCGTGATCAAACGCGCAGCGTCCGATTCCCGTCCCGGCTCAAATGTGGCGCCGGAAATGACGAGCGTGCGGTGGTCTTGGTCGCCATTCTCGTCGTAGATGTGTTCGAACTGAGCCGCATGCTCGTGCTTATGGCTGTGCACAACAATTGCAAATCCCCGA
>CAZNTY010000303.1:0-3128 GCA_964576085.1 uncultured Undibacter sp.
GTCGTCCAGGTGTAAAGATCAATCACGTGCAAAATCCTTGATGGGAACCCGGGTGGGAACGCCCGCGCGGGCCCGTGCGTTATCGGAGGGAACTTCAATAGCAGGAGGCAACCATGAAGCTCAATGTCTTTACGGCTGCAATGGCCGCGACGATGTTCGGCGCGCTGAGTGCCAACGCGCAGACGACCGTCATCGAGCACCGGCCGCCGGCCGTGGTGGTCGAGCAGCCGGCACCGCCGGCGGTCGTCGTCGAGCAGCCGTCGCAATCCGTGACGGTGGAGCATAACGACATCGGCCTGGGCGGCATCCTCGGCAGCGAGAAGCGGACCACGGTGGAAACCACCGGCGCGGGCGTCGATTGTCGCCGCCAGACCACCCAGACCAACACGCTGCTCGGCTCGAACACGACGACGCACGAGAGCTGCAACTAACTCCGCGCGACGGACGACTCAACAAGGCGACCCCCGCGGCCGCCTTGTTGAATGTCCGCGGTGCGCCGTTTGCTGCGGCGGCGCGGGCAGGAACATCGATGCACCATGTGCGTTGGAGCATGAACCAAAACGCAGGAGGCAACCCATGAAGCTCAAGATTGTCGCTTTGGCCCTGGCCGCGAGCGCGTTCGTCGTGACCGCGCAGGCGGACGAGATCATCGTCAAGGAGAAGGTCGCGCCGGGTGTGGTCGTCAAGGAACGGGCGGTGACGCCGGGCGTGACGGTGCGCAGCACGACCACCACGGGCTCGGCGTCGCATGATTGTACGACCCGCAGCGTCACCCGGACCAACGAGGTGACGGACAACAAGACGACACGCACTGTCCGTCGCTGCGACTAACGGGCAAGCCGCGATTCAATCCCAAACAGAAAAGCCGCGCCGGATCCGGCGCGGCTTTTCAGCACGCAGAAACCGTCAGGCGGCCTTCTTTTCGAGATCGGATTTCCACTGGCCGAGCGCGGCGAGGCCGTTCATCTTGGCACGATGAGTGAAGGCGCGCTGCGCCGCGGCGACGTTCTCGGACTTGCCGGCCCATACCGTCTGCGGCGCGTGCTGGAGCGCGCGGCCGTACGAGAACGTGAGGCGCCAGGGCAGGTTGCCGATCCTGTTCATGGCATCGAGATGCGCGGTCGCGTCCTCATCGCTCTGTCCGCCGGACAGGAAGGCGATGCCCGGCACGGCGCCCGGCACGCAATTCTTCAGCACGCGGACGGTCTTCTCGGCGACCTCCTCGACCGACGCTTTCTTATGTGACTTCTTGCCCGGCACCGTCATGTTCGGCTTGAGCACGATGCCTTCGAGCGCGACCTTGGCGTAGTAAAGCTCCTGGAAGGTTTCCTTCAGCACCCATTCGGTGATCGTGGCGCAGCGGTCGATGTCGTGGTCGCCGTCCATCAGGACCTCGGGCTCGACGATCGGCACGATGTTGGCCGCCTGGCATAGCGCCGCGTAGCGGGCGAGCGCGTGGGTGTTGGCATGGATGCAGGCGTAGCTCGGGATGCCGGCACCGATGTCGATCACCGCGCGCCACTTCGCGAAGCGCGCGCCCTGCTCGTAGTATTTCGGCAGCCGGTCGGCGAGCCTGTCGAGGCCGATGGTGACGAGTTCGCCCGGGCAGCCGGGCAGGGGCTTGGTGCCTTCGTCGACCTTGATGCCCGGGATCGAGCCCGCCTTCTTGATGATCTCGACCAGCGGCGTGCCGTCCTTCGCCTTCTGCCAGATGGTCTCGTCGTAAAGGATGACGCCGGCAATGTTCTTCATGCCCTCCGTCGCGCGGAACAGCATCTCGCGATAGTCGCGGCGATTGTCCTCGGTGGATTCGACGCCGATCGCATCGAACCGCTTCTTGATGGTGCCGGAGGATTCATCGGCGGCCAGGATGCCGCGGCCGGGCGCGACCATCGCAGTCGCGATCTTGTTCAATTCGGTGAGGTTCATCTTCCGCTCCCTCTTTATCTTGTCCCGGACGCGGCGCGCCGTGAAACGGTGCACCGCAGAGCCGGGACCTTTCCCACACGTGCCCGTGGCGATCCCAGGTCCGCGACGCAGCGTTTCACGCTGCATCGCGCCCGGGATGGCGCCTTCGGCGTCATTTTACCCTCAACGCTTCGACGCCTGGCAAGTTCTTGCCCTCCATCCACTCCAGGAAGGCGCCGCCGGCAGTCGAAACATAAGTGAAATCCTGTGTCACGCCAGCCTGATTGAGCGCCGCGACGGTGTCGCCGCCGCCGGCGATCGAAACCAGATGGCCGGCCTTGGTGCGCCTCGCCGCGTGGCGTGCAACCGCCATCGTTGCCCTGTCGAACGGCGGCATCTCGAAGGCGCCGAGCGGCCCGTTCCAGACCAGCGTCGCGGCGTCGTCGATCGCGGCCTCTATGCGCTCGACCGACAGCGGGCCGACGTCGAGAATCATGCCGTCAGGCGGAATCGCGTCGACGCCGTAGTCGTGCGCCGGCGCGTTGGCCTCGAAGCGATCGGCGACGATGGCATCGATCGGCAGCAGGATCGCGCAGTTGCGCGCGTCGGCCTTTTCCATGATGCGGCGCGCGGTCTCGCCCATCTCGCGCTCGCACAGCGACGTCCCAACCTCTTTGCCGAGCGCGAACAGGAAAGTGTTGGCCATGCCGCCACCGATCACCAGCGCGTCGACCTTGGCGATCAGGTTCTCCAGCAGCTCGAGCTTGGTCGAGACCTTGGCGCCGCCGATGATGGCGATCACCGGCTTCTGCGGCGCCTCCAGCGCCTTGCCGAGCGCCTCGAGCTCGGCCTGCATCGACAGGCCGGCATAGGCCGGCAGCTTGTGCGCGAGGCCCTCGGTCGAGGCGTGCGCTCGATGTGCGGCAGAAAAGGCGTCGTTCACGTAGACATCGCCGAGCTTTGCGATCTCGGCGGCGAAAGCCGGATCGTTCTCCTCCTCGCCGGCATGGAAGCGCGTGTTCTCGAGGAGCACGATGCCGCCATTCGCGAGCCTGCTCACGGCGGCAGCGGCCTCAGGCCCCACGCAGTCGTCGGCGAAGGCGACCGGCCGCCCGAGCACCGCGGCGACCGCGGGCGCGATCGGCTTCAGCGACATCTCCGGCACGCGCTTCCCCTTCGGGCGCTCGAAATGCGCAAGCAGCGCGACCTTGGCGCCCTTG
>CAZNTY010000304.1:0-2843 GCA_964576085.1 uncultured Undibacter sp.
ATGACAAGATAACATTGGCCATCACACCCTCTCCCTGTTGAAGGTCGGCTTGACGCCCGTGCCGTAGAGCTTGAGCGCGCCCTGCTCGCCAATCGCGTTCGGCCGCTGGAAGATCCAGTTCTGCCAGGCGGTCAGGCGGGCGAAAATCCTGGTCTCCATCGTCTCCGGGCCGGCGAAGCGCAGGTTCGCTTCCATGCCGGTGAGCGCGTCCGGCGAGAAGCTGGCGCGCTCCTCCATCATCATCCGCAGCTCGTCGTCCCAGTCGAAGTCCTCGTAGGCGAAGGTGACGAGGCCGAGTTCGCTCGCGGCGTCCGCCTCGAGCGGCTCGCCGACCTTCAGTTCCGCCGCCTTGAGCGTACCCGGCTCGCCGAGGAACCGCGTCTCGAGCCGCGTCAGCCCGTTACCCATCGGATAAGGTCCGAAATTGACCTTGCCGAGCGTGATCGTCGCCGGCGGCTTGTTGTCGCCCGCGCGGTTGCCGACCAGCATGGCCGAGCGGTCGGAGGCGAAGATCAGCTCCGCCAGCGTGCCGGCGAAGCACGAGCCCGGCTCGACCAGCGCCATCAGGCTCTTCGGCGTGACGTCGAGCCGCTTGAACACGCGCTTGAGATAGTGGCGGATCTCGCGCATCAGCCAGTCGCCGCCGGCGCCGAGCATGAGGTCGTCATGCGCCAGCACCGCCTGTGCGTCGCCCTCGGTCTTGAACACGATCAAAGCGATGGCCGGTTCGTTGGCGCGCAGATGCAGGATCGCGTCCTCAAGCTCGCGCGCGACCGCGAGCGGCCAGAACGCGGCGCCGCGCTTGTGCGCGGCCTCGATTGACGATGGAACAGGGTCCTTCGGACTTCTTACAGTGATGGTTGCGATCGACCTGTCGCGGCCGATCTCCACGTCGACATGTGAATAGCCGATGCGCGCGCCGTTCAATGTGCGTTCGAGCGGCGTCAGCGCGATGCCCTTGGCGTCCTTCGGACGATCGGAGGTCGCGGCGAGCGCGGCCGCGCGCGCCTTCACTGCGTCGGCCCATTTTGACGGCGGCACGACTTCATCGACCAGCCGCCACTCGACGGCTTTCGTGCCGCGCACGCCTTCCTCGGTCGCGCAGAACACGTCGGCGCGGTCGCGCCGCACCTTGCGCTTGTCGGTGACACGCGTGAGACCGCCGGTGCCCGGCAGAACGGCAAGCAAAGGCGTCTCCGGCAATGAAACGGCCGAGCGGCGGTCGTCGACCAGCATGATGTGCTCGGCCGCGAGCGCGAGCTCGTAGCCGCCGCCGGCGCAACTGCCGTTGACCGCGGCGAGATAATGCTGGCCGGAGTTCGCGCAGGCATCCTCGATCGCGAGCCGCGTCTCGTTGGTGAACTTGCAGAAGTTCACCTTCTGCTGGTGCGTCGCCTGACCCAACATGCGGATATTGGCGCCGGCGCAGAACACGTTGTCCTTGCCGGACCTGATGACGACCGCGCGGACCTCGGGATGCTCGAAGCGCAGCCGCTGCACGGCGTCGTTCAATTCAATGTCGACGCCGAGGTCGTAGGAGTTGAGCTTGAGCTCGTAGTCGCCAGACAGTCCGCCCTGCGGATCGACGTCCATAATGAGCGAGGCGACGTCGCCGTCGATCTCGATGCGCCAGTGGCGATAGCGCGACGGCTCGGTCTGGAAATCGATCATGACGCCTGGACGCGGCTCCGACAGAAATGAATTATTTTTCATGCCAAGTATAACCGCCGCCGGTGTCCCTACAAGGGCCTTTACGATTGGTCAAATCCAGCGATTCCATGCAATTTCCCTTGCCTCCGTCGCGCCGCTTCGCCATAGTCCACATGCATTATAATTCACAGATCGCATCATGGCCGTCAAAACCGTCCGCAGGACCGCCGCCCCGCCGCGCGACCGCTACCTCGACCGGCTGGGCGAGCGCGTGCGCCGGCTGCGCAACCAGCGCGGCATGACGCGCAAGGCGCTGGCGCAGCATGCCGAGGTCTCCGAGCGTTATCTCGCGCAGCTCGAAAGCGGCGACGGCAACATCTCGATCGTGCTGCTGCGGCGGATCGCGCGTGCGCTCGGCGTGCCGCTGCCGCAGCTCGTGTCGGAGGCTGCTGAGCCGCCGCTCGAGGCCGTGCTGTTCACGCAGCTGCTCGACCGGCTGCCGCCGCACGCGCTGACGGAGGCGCGCGAGCTGGTGCTGCGGCAGTTCGGCGACGACACCGCGGCGCGGCGCGCGCGGGTCGCGCTGATCGGGCTGCGCGGCGGCGGCAAGTCGACGCTCGGGAAGCTGCTGGCGGAGAAGCGCGGCGTCCCCTTCATCGAGCTCGACCGCGAGATCGAGCGCATCACCGGGACCTCGCTCGGCGAGATGTTCGAACTGTTCGGTCAGGAGACGTTCCGCCGCGCCGAGCGCGAGGCGCTCGACCGCGTGCTCAACGAGCACAAGGCGTTCGTGATGGCGACCTCGGGCTCGATCGTCACCGAGCCGGCGACGCTCGAGCGCCTGCTCGCATCCTGCTTCACGGTGTGGATCAAGGCCGATCCCGACGCACACATGGCGCGCGTGCGCGCACAAGGCGACCTGCGGCCGATGACGGCCAACCCGCGCGCGATGGACGATCTCGTCTCGATCCTGCGCAGCCGCGAGCCGCTTTACGCCCGCGCCGACGCCACGCTCGACACCGCCGGCCACAAGGTCGAGCGGAGCCTCGCCAATCTCGTCGCCCTCACCGCTTCGCAACCAGGCCGCTAACCGCTATGTCAGATACCGACACCAGGATTCTCGACCGGAAAGACCTCAAGGCGATGCCGAAGATCACCTTCATCGAGCATGACGGCACGCAGCACACGGTCGA
>CAZNTY010000305.1:0-3008 GCA_964576085.1 uncultured Undibacter sp.
AGCACGATCAGCGGATACATCGTGGCGTTGTCGAAATTGGTGTAGGCGAAGCCGATCTCATAGCCCATGCCGGCGCGCGCCAGAATGAACTCCGAGCCGATCACGCCGATGAAGGCGTAGGCCAATGCGAGCTTCGCCGCGGTCAGGAGATATGGCGCGCAGAACGGCAGCGTCACCTGCAGCGCGGTCTGCAGCGGGGTCAGCCGGTTGATCCGCGCGGTCTTCTTCAGCACGTTGGGGACGCGGTCGAGGCCGTTGAGGATGGTGACGATCACCGCGACCACGCCGAGCAGGAAGCCGATCAGCAGCTGCGGGCCGTCGCCGAGGCCGAAGATCACGATGAACAGCGGATAGAACGCGAAGATCGGGATCGCGTAATAGGTCGCGAACAGCGGATCGAGCACGTCGCGCGCCAGCCGGTAGCCATGCAGCACGGTGCCGAACGCCACGCCGACCACGAAAGCGCCGGCGAACGCGATGAGGACGTTAGCCATCGTCACCGCGATATCGGAGAAATACTCCCCGCGCGCGATCATCCGGACGAAGTCGCGGACGATGATGTGCGGGGGCGGCATCGTCACCTTGTCGATCACGCCGATAAGGCACAGCAACTCGAGCAGCAGGACGAAGGCGACGATTACCGCGGTCTGGTAGATCGTGACCGGCCTCATGCACCACCCATCCGGCCGAGCGTTTTCATCGATTCTTCGCGCAGGGACCTCCACAATCTGCTGGTCAGCACGCCGAAGTTCTCGTGCTCGACGATGCGGCTGTCGCGCTCGCGCGGCCAGCCGGTTTCGACAATATCGATCAGCTTTCCCGGGCGCGCCGACATCACGCCGATGCGGTCGGCGAGCATCGCCGCCTCGTCGAGCGCATGGGTGATGAGAAACACCGTGGCGCCGGTCTCCCGCCACAGCCGCAGCAACTCCTCGCCCATCAGCAGCCGGGTCTGCTGGTCGAGCGCGCCGAACGGCTCATCGAGCAGGATCAGCCGCGGCTGCAGGACCAGCGTGCGGGCGATGCAAACCCGCTGCCGCATGCCGCCCGACAGTTGCGCCGGATAGGCGCGCTCGAAGTCCCGCAGGCCCATCATCGCAAGGGCCGCCGCTACCCGCCGCCCGGTTTCGTCGGCGCCGATCCCCCGGCCGCGCAGGCTGAAGGCAATGTTGTCGCGCACGGTGAGCCAGGGGAAGCAGGCATCCTCCTGGAACACGACGCCGACGCCGTCCGGTACGTCGGCGATCGGACGGCCCTCGAATTCGACCTTGCCTTCGCTCGGCGTCGAGAGCCCCGCGATCAGTTCGAGCATGGTCGACTTGCCGCAACCGGACGGGCCGACCACGGCGAAGAACTCACCCTGTCGAATGTCAAGGTCGATCGGGCCGAGCGCATGGACGCCCGGCCCGCCGCCGCTGGTGGAAAAGACCTTGCTTACCCCACGCAGCGTGACATGGGCCGCCGACACCTGAACGATCCTCCGGACCGGCTATTTCTTGATCTCCTTAAGATCGTCCGGGAGGAACGACGTGTCGATCATTTTTTCCATGTCGAAGTCGCCCTTCAGCGCGCCGACGCTCTTCTGCACCTCGATGATGCGATTCATGCCGTCGAGATGAACCTGGCCCTCGCCCCAATAAGGCACGCCCGCCGTCTTGCTCTGGGTCAGATTGCGGATGGCGTTAGCGGCTACTTCCGGCGTGATGTTGAAATCCTTGGCGATCAACGCGCCGGCTTCGTCAGGATGCTCTGTCATGAACTTGACCGCCTTGCGGCGGGCACGGATCACCTTGCGGATGACGTCGCCTTTGGTCTTGATCGCCTCGCCGGTAGCAACGCCGACCACGTTATCGAGCGGCGGCAGCGCCTCGGCGCCGGTGATCAGCACGCGAAAGTTGTCCTTGTTCTTCGACCACAGCGGCTCAGTGACCGGCGCAACGTCAATCTGACCAAGCTCAAGCGCCGGGATCATCGGGCCGAAGCCGCCGACCTTCACCAGCTCGGCGTCCTCCGGCTTCATGCCGGCCTTCTTCAGCAGCAGGATGTCGAGCGCCTGACTGGTCGAGCGCGGATTGGTGTAGCCGATCTTCTTGCCTTTGAGGTCGGCGATAGTCTTGATCGGCGAATCCTTCTTCACCAGCCAGGCGAATTCGGCGATGGTCAGCACGTTGTCGCTGACGATCTTGAGGTCGGCGCCCTGCTGGATCGCGACCGCGATGGCCCCCGGATTGGCTTCGCCATAGGGCACGCCCGACATTGCATTGCGCACCGACGTGCCGCCGCCCTGCGAGGCGACCAGGCCGGTGATGTCGAGCCCCTCTTCCTTGAAGAAGCCCTTGTAAAGCGCGACGCCGAACGGCATGCCGTTCGCCGACGAGCCATAATTGCCGATGGCGAGCTGCTCGGCGGACGCTGCCGACGCAGCGATGGCCAAGGCGACGGCCGGACCTAAGCAAGCGAGAAATCGAGCACCCACTGTTTCCTCCTGTCTGTTGATGCCGGTTCGCCCCGGCTGATTATGTCCACACGCACTGCAATCTCACTTGGTCGCGGGAATGTGCCGCAGCAGCGATGACGACATCGCGCGGGCATATTCCGGCGCCACCCGGACGTCGATCACACAGGTCGCGCCGGCCGCGACCTGCTTGCATCCTCGCTCCAAAGCGTCGACCAGCTCGGCTTCGGACGTCACAGGACCGAGGCCCGTCACGCCCTGCCCTTCCGCCAGCAGCGCAAGATTGAAGGGCGGATCGCTCATGCGCAACCCTATGGTCCGGTTCTCGACCGGCCGGCCGCGCGCCAGCGCCACTCGCTCCTGGTGCAATTCGTCGTTAAAAAACGACTGGTTGTTCGCCACGATGACAAGCAGCGGCACGCGGTTATTCGCCGCAGTCCAGAGCGCGGTGAGGCCCATCAGGTAGTCGCCGTCGCCCAGCACCGCGACCGGCAAGCGGCCGCTGCCGGTGAGCGCCAGCGCCGCGCCGACCGCCATGCCGGGCCCGGAGCCG
>CAZNTY010000306.1:0-13490 GCA_964576085.1 uncultured Undibacter sp.
GCTCGTCCTGACCCATCTCCCTAATGTGCTCGATGTAGTTGCGGCCGACACACCAGATGCGGCGCACGGGAAAGGTCTTGCTTGTTCCTGCCACCGCGATTTCGGCCTGTGGCGGCGGGGAAATGACATAGCGATCGGTCATGGGATGCTGCGTTGGACGGAAGGAAGAATGTGTCGTGGCGTAGCGAAGCGGGGGCGGGCCGTCAACGCCTCAGAGGTTCGCCGCCATCGGCTCGGGCATTTCCTGCTGCTGGAGCTGAAGCCGGTAGAACTGGGCGTAGCGGCCGCCCTTGCGCAGCAGCTCGTCGTGCCGGCCGGATTCGACCACGCGGCCGCCTTCGACCACGTGGATGCGGTCGGCATGGGCGATGGTGTGCAGGCGGTGGGCGATCACCAGCGTGGTCTTGCCCTGGCACAGGTGCGCGATCGCCTCGCGCACCAGCAGTTCGGATTCCGAATCGAGCGCCGCGGTCGCCTCGTCGAGCAGCACGACGGGCGCGTCCTTGATCAGCGCGCGGGCGATGGCGATGCGCTGGCGCTGGCCGCCCGAGAGTTGCAGCCCGTGCTCGCCGACCTCGGTGTCGTAGCCGGCGGGAAACGACTGGATGAACTCGTGCGCGTGGGCGCTCTTGGCGGCGGCGACGATCTCGTCCTCGGTCGCGCCAGGCTTGCCATAGGCGATGTTCTCGCGGATCGTGCCGCGGAACAGGAAGGTGTCCTGCCCGACATAGGCGATGTGCCGCCGCAGCGATTTTCGCGACACCGCGGTGATGTCCTGCCCGCCGATGGTGATACGGCCGCGTTGCACGTCGTAGAACCGCAGCAGCAGGTTGAACACCGTCGTCTTGCCGCCGCCCGAAGGGCCGACCAGCGCGGTCAGCGTGCCCGGCTCCGCGACGAACGACATGTCGTGCAAGACCGGCTCGTCGACGCGATAGCCGAACCGCACGGCGTCGAACTCGATACGCTCGATCGCCGCGCGCAGCGCCGGCTTGTCGTCGTCGCGCGGCTCGGTCGCCGGGCTGTCGAGGATCTCGAACAGCAGCCGCACGCCGACCAGCCCGTTGTTGAGGTCGAGGTTGAAGCGCGCCAGCCGCCGCGCCGGCTCGTAGGCCATCAGGAAGGCGGCGATGAAGGAGAAGAATTCGCCCGGCGCGGCGCCGAACACGACGGTGCGGTAGCCGCCGTAGACCGTCGCCGCGGTGAGCGCGAGGCCGCCGAGCATTTCCATCAATGGACTGGCGCGATTGGAGACGCGCGCCATCTTGTTGCCGGCCTGCTCGATGGTCGAAACCTGGCGATCGAAGCGCTGGTTCATCGTGTCTTCGAGCGTGAACGCCTTGACGATGCGGATGCCCTGCAGCGTCTCCTGCAGCGTTTCGAGCGCCTGCGCGCCGCCGTGGTATTGCGTGCGCGCGATCTTGCGGATGCGGGCGATCATCTTGCGCAGCGCCAGCCACGCCGGCGGCGCGATGATGAGCGCGGTCAGCGACATCAGCGGGTCCTGCACGATCATCACGATGGCAAGGCCGATCAGCGAGAACACGTCGCGGCCGATCGAGGTGATCAGCAGATTGAGGACCTTCGCGGTCGCGTCCGCGCCGACATTGATGCGCGTGATGAACTCGGTCGAGTGGCGATCCGCGTAGAAGCTGAGGTTCTCGTTCAGCAGCTTCTGGAACACCTTGCGCTGGTTCGAGATGATGATGCGGTTTGCGATGCGCGCCAGGATCACCGACTGTCCGTAGGAGGCGAGACCCTTGACCGCGAACACCACGAACACGGCGCCGGCGCCGATCAGCACGCCGTGCATGTCCTTGGCGACCTGCGCCTGGTTGATGATCTTGCCGAAGAAATACGGGACCAGCGCGGTGCAGCCGGCGACGAGCGCCATCATCCCGAAGGCCGCGGCGTATTTCTTCCAGTGGCGCACGCCTTGCTCGGCGATGAGCCGCCGGATCATGGCGGCCATGCCGTAATACTTGTCGGCCGATGCGGGCAGCAGAAACTTGTTCATGTCGTTTTGTTGTGCCGCGGGACGTGCGGCGGCCGGCGCCTCGGCGCACGGGCTTCCTTGCCCGTCCCGGCGCGGATTTTCAAGATAAATCGGCCCGAATGGGGACGGCGACGCCCGACTTCTCAGGCAAATTCGGCGTTCTCGCGGTTAACGCGCGGCCTGCCGGCTGGCGAGCCGGCGCTCCCAGGCGAGCGCGTGCGTCACGATGGTGTCGAGGTTGTCGAACATCGGCCGCCAGTCGAGCGCCGAATGGATGCGCGTCACGTCCGCGACCAGCGCGGCAGGGTCGCCGGGCCGCCGTCCGGCGAACTCGACCGGGAAGTTCCGGCCGCTGACGCGCCGCGCCGTCTCCAGCACCTCGAGCACCGAATAGCCGTGGCCGTAGCCGCAGTTGAATGTCGCGCTCGTGCCGCCGCGCCGCAGATAGGCGAGCGCCGCCGAATGCGCGCGCGCGAGATCGGTGACATGGATGTAGTCGCGGATGCAGGTGCCGTCCGGCGTCGGATAGTCGGTGCCGTAGACGCTCAGCTTGTCGCGGCGGCCGAGCACGGTCTCGCACGTCACCTTGATGAGATGTGTGGCCTGCGGCGTGGCCTGGCCGGTGCGCAATTTGGGGTCGGCGCCGGCGACATTGAAATAGCGCAGCACCACGAACTTGAGGCCGTGGGCGCGCGCGGTGTCGTGCAGCAGAATCTCCGACATCAGCTTCGAGGTGCCGTAGGGCGAGATCGGATTGGTCGGCGCGTCCTCGCGCACCGGGATCGTCTCGGCATTGCCGTAGACGCCCGCGGTCGAGGAGAAGATGACGTGACGCACGCCCGCGCTGACGGCGGCTTGCAGCAGCAGCGCGGTGTTCACGGTGTTGTTGCGGTAGTAGCCGAGCGGGTCGCGGAGCGAATCCGGCACCACGATCGAGGCGGCGAAATGGATGATGGCGTCGACCCGGTGCTGCGCGATCAGCTGCGTCACCAGCTCCTGGTCGCCGGTGTTGCCGACGATCATCGGCACGGCGCTCGGCAGCAGGAAGCGGAAGCCGGTCGACAGGTTGTCGAGCACGACCACGTTTTCGCCGGCGTCGTGAAGCTCGTGCACCATGTGGCTGCCGATATAGCCGGCGCCGCCGGTGACCAGGATCGTCATGTTCGCTCCCTCGGTCCGCCGAACCCGCGGCGCATGGATGCAGCCGCGCTGCTTAACGCGGCGTATATGAGCCGGGCTGCCGTGCAGCGCGGTCAAAAAGCCACATGGTACCTAGCCTTGCAAGCCGAGCGCCTTGCGCACCGCGGCGGCGACGGTCGCGACCGCGACGTTCGCGGTGCTGCGCTCGGGCGCGGTGAACTTGCCGTCCGGCTGCATCTGCGCGGCGACGGCCGGCGGGGTCGGCGGCTCGATGACGGCGGCGAGCGGGTTGAGCGGTCCCCAGTGCGATGGGCTGGTCGGGCCGAAGACCGCGATCGTCGGCGTGCCGAGCGCGGCCGCGACGTGCATCAGGCCGGAGTCGTTCGCCACCGCCGCGTCGGCGGCGGCCAGAGCGACGATGGCGTTGCGCAGATCGTTGCCGGTGAGGTCGCGCACCGCGTCGCCGCCGGCTTTGGCGATCTGCGCCGCCAACCGCTTTTCGCCCGGGCCGCCGAGCACCCAGATCGCGACGCCGTCATCGGCCAGCGCGCGCGCCAGCCCGGCGTAGCTCGCGGCCGGCCAGGCCTTGCCTTCGCCGACCGCGCCGGGCGCCAGCGCGACGACGCGGCGTTTGTCGTGAGCGAGGCCCTGTGCCGCGCGCCATGCGGCGACCTCGGCTTCGGGCACGCGCAGCTCCGGCAGCGGCCATTGCGCGGGGAGCGCCGCGCCGCGCGGCAGTGCCAGCGCGCCCATGCGGTCGATCATGCGCGGCAGCGCGCGCGCGCCGCCGCGGATGTCGTTGATGAGGCCGAAGCGCATCTCGCCGAGGAAGCCGGTGCGCCGCGGGATGCCGGCGAGCCACGGCGCCAGCGCCGACTTCCAGGTGCGCAGCATCACCAGCGCCTGCCCATAGCGTTCGGCGCGCAGCCGCTCGCCGAGTGCGCGGTAAAGCGACAGCGGCAGGCTGCGCCGCGGCAGGTCGAACACCACCGCCTTGCGCACGCCCGGCATGTAGTCGGCGAGCGGCGCGCACAGCGCCGAGCTCAATATGTCGACGGGACGGTCGGGGTTCTGTTCGCGCAGCAGCCGCACGACCGAATGGCAGCGCACGAAATCGCCGATCCACACGTATGGCACGATCAGGATCGGCGGCGGCGCGGGCGTCATCATCGGGCTCTGTTCGGCCGACAGCGGGTAGCGTGCGATGGCCGAGCCTGTCCAGTGCAAGGTGGGGTGCAGGGTCGGTGCATGACTTTACCCTATCTGGTAATGCTTTTGGCCGTTGCCGGGGCCACTGGTATCATTAAGCGCATGATTGATTTCGAGAAACAGCTTTCGGCCTTTGCCGCGCAGACGGTGTTGTGCATCGGCGACGTCGTGCTTGACGAATTCGTCTATGGCGATGTCTCGCGCCTGTCGGCGGAGGCGCCGACGCCGGTGCTGGTCGTCCGCCGCAGCGAGCAGATGCTCGGCGGCGCCGGCAACGTGGCGCGCAACATCGCCGCGCTCGGCGCGCGCTGCATCTCTGTCGGCGTGACCGGCGACGACGAGATCGGCCGGGCGCTGAAGGCCGCTTTCGCGGCCGAGCCGCGCATCGACAGCCGGCTGGTGGTCGAGCGGGGGCGGCAGAGCACGCGCAAGATGCGCTTCGTGTCGGAGAAACATTCGACCCACGTCGCGCGCGCCGACTGGGAAACCTCGGCGCCGATCGGCATCGCGACCGAGGACGCGGTGATCGATCACGCGGTCAAGGCGATGGCGCAGGTCAACGCCGTTGTGATCGCGGACTATGCCTTGGGACTGTTGACGAGGCGGGTGGTGCGGGCCGTGATCGAGGCCGCGACCAAGGCCGGCAAGCCGGTGCTGGTCGATCCGCGCGGACGCGACTACAGCGCCTATGCCGGCGCGACCCTCATCAAGCCGAACCGCCAGCAGCTCATCGAGGTCGTCAACCGCGTCGTCGATGGCGATGACGCGATCGCGGCGGCGGCCGAGGAGGTGCGGCGCGCCGCCGGCGCCAAGGCGGTGCTGGTGACGCGCAGCGAGGCCGGCATGACGCTCGTCAGCGATGCGCCGCCGGTCCACGTGCAGGCTTACCCGGTGCGGGTGCGCGACGTCTCCGGCGCCGGCGACACGGTGTCCGCGACAGTCAGCCTGATGCTCGCCACCGGCGCCTCGTTCGACGCCGCGATGCGGGTCGCCAACGCGGCCGCCGCGGTCGCGGTGTCGAAGCGCGGCACCGCCACGGTGTCGCTCGCCGAGCTGCGCTCGCGGCTGTTGCGCGCCGGCTCGCCCGCGCCGGAAGAGAAGATCGTCCACGACTGGGCCGAGCTCGACGAGCGCCTCGACGAATGGCGCAAGCAGGGGCTGCGCATCGGCTTCACCAATGGCTGCTTCGACCTGCTGCACCCCGGCCACATCAAAGTGATCGCCGGCGCGCGCGCCGTCTGCGACCGGCTGGTGCTCGGGCTCAACAGCGACGCCTCGGTAAAGCGGCTCAAGGGCGATGACCGGCCGATCCAGACCGTGCAGGCACGCGCCGGCGTGCTCGCGGCCCTGGAAGCCGTGGACCTCGTGGTGGTGTTCGAGGAGGACACGCCGGAGAAGCTGATCGCCCGCGTCAAGCCGATGGTGCTGGTCAAGGGCGGCGACTACGAAGGCAAGGACCTGCCGGGCCGCGACATCGTCGAGAAGCTCGGCGGCGAGGTCGTCCTGATCGACCTGCTGCCGGGCTATTCGACGACCGCGATGGTCGGGCGCTCGCAGGCGAAACGGCCGTGACCCGCGTCTGTCATTGCCGCTCCTGTAAATCTTTGACTCAAAACGTGTTCGCCGCGTTGTCACCGTCCTGTCGCAACTTGCGGACCGCCATGCTAGGCAAACCGGCAATGATCGGGCGAGGGACGTGGCTCATTCAATGACCAAGGCTGCAAACCCGGACGCGGCGCGCCCGTTGCGCGTCGGCGTGGTCGGCGTCGGCGTGATGGGATCGAACCACGCGCGCGTGCTCGCCGGCCTGTCCGGCGTCAGCCTTGCCGGCGTGGCCGATCCCGACCGCAATCAGGCGGAGCTGGTCGCCCGCGCCCTTGGCTGTCCGGCGTTCGCGAGCGTCGACGAATTGCTCGACGCGAGGCCGGACGCCGTCACCATCGCCGCGCCAACCGACCTGCATCATCAGGTCGCGCTGCAATGCATGGCGCGCGGCGTCCAAGGGCTGGTCGAGAAGCCGATCGCCTCGACTGTCGAGGAAGGCCGCGAGATCGTCGCGGCGGCGCGCCGCGCCGGCGTGACGCTGATGGTCGGCCATGTCGAACGCTTCAATCCGGCAGTCGAGGCGGTGAAAGCCGCGGTGCGCGGCGAGGATATCCTGTCGATCGCCATCACGCGGGTCGGCCCGTTCCCGCCGCGCATGTCGAAGGTCGGCGTGGTGATCGACCTCGCCGTGCACGACATCGACCTGATCCGCTGGTTCACCGATTCCGAGATCGTCGAGGTGCAGCCGCAGCTTTCGAGCGCGGTCGCCGAGCGCGAGGACATCGCGCTGCTGCAGTTCCGCACCGCCTCCGGCGTGCTCGCGCACATCAACACCAACTGGCTGACGCCGTTCAAGGCGCGCACCGTGATCGTGGCGACCCGCGGCAAATACATCATGGGCGACCTGCTTACCCGTCAGGTGACGGAGTGCTTCGGCTTCCAGCCCGACGGCAGCTATTCGATGCGGCACCTTTCGGTCGGCCACAGCGAGCCGCTGCGCACCGAGCTGACCGCCTTCGTCGAGGCGGTGCGCACCGGGATGCCGCCGCCGGTGACCGGCGAGCAGGGCGTCGCCAGCCTCGACATCGCCATCCGCTGCCTCAGCCAGCCGCAGGCCGCACCGGCCGCGCCGCGCCCGGCCCCGCGCGTGGTCGCGGGCTGACGCCGCTACTTGCGGCGGTAGATGTCGTCCAATCGAACGATATCGTCCTCGCCGAAATAGTCGCCGGTCTGCACCTCGATCAGCTCGAGCGGCGTCTGCTCCTTGTTGGCGAGGCGATGCACGCTTCCCATCGGGATATAGACCGACTCGTTCTCGCGCACGGCACGCTGCTCCTCGCCGATGACCACTTCGGCGGTGCCGCGGACCACCACCCAATGCTCGGCGCGGCGCCGGTGCTTCTGCAAAGACAGCATGCCGCCGGGATAGACTACGATGCGCTTGACCTGGAAGCGCTCGCCGAGATCGAGCGTCTCGTAATAGCCCCAGGGGCGATCGACGCGGCGATGCGCGTCGGCCTCCGGGCGCTTTTACGCCGTCAGCTTGGCGTCCAGGTCGCGGACGTCCTGGGCGCGGCCGCGAGGCGTCACCATCACCGCGTCCGGCGTGCTGACGACGATCATGTCCTTCAGCCCGATGGTGGCGACCAGCCTGTCTCCGGCGTGGATGATGCAGCCTTCGCTGTCGATCGAGACTGTGCGGCCCTGCACGACATTGTCGTCGTCGTCCGGCGGCACGACGTCGGGCAGCGCGTCCCAGCTGCCGATATCGGACCAGCGGAAGTTGCCGGTCACGACGGCGGCGCGGTCGGTCTTTTCCATCACGGCATAGTCGATGGAGATCTGCGGGGCGGCGGCGAAGGCCCCTTCGTCGAGGCGCAGGAAGCCGAGATCGCTGGTCGCGCGCGCAATCGAAGTCTCGACCGCCGGCACGACCGCGGGCTGCAGGCGCCGCATCTCGCCGAGCAACACGTCGGCGCGGAACAGGAAGTTACCGGAATTCCAGAGATAGCCCTCGCGCAGGTAGCGTTCGGCCGTGTCGGCGTCCGGTTTCTCGACGAAGCGGGCGACCTCGTGCACGCCGTTGCCGATCGCCGCGCCCGGCAGAATATAGCCGTAGGATGTTTTCGGCGCGGCCGGCTTGACGCCGAAGGTAACGATATGACCGGCCAGCGTCGCGTCGCGGCCGGCCGCGCAGACGGCGCGGAACGCTTCCGCATCCGGAATGACGTGATCGGCTGCGAGCGCCAGGATCACGGCATTCGGGTTGCTTTCGCACGCGATCATGGTCGCGGCGGTCAGCGCCGGTCCGGAATCCCGACGCATCGGTTCGAGCACGACCCTGACGTCGATGCCGATATCCTCCGCCTGACGGCGCGCGAAAAACCGGAAATCGGGCCCGGTCACGACGATCGGCGGCGCGAACATCGGATGTGCCACCCTCAGCAACGTTTCCTGATATGTCGTGCGCGGGCTGTCGAAGGCGAGGAATTGCTTCGGCATCGCATCGCGCGACACCGGCCACAGGCGCGTGCCGGTGCCGCCGGCCAGAATGACGGGGATGATCGGGGTGGGCATGGCTATGGTGCGGCTCGGGCTGGCGCTATGGTCCTGACGGATTCGTTTAGGGCAGTTTTGCGCGGCTGACTACGGCGCCGCGCCATCCGGCGGATTTGCGCGATGATTGAGCGGATTCTGACGGTCGGCGGGCTGACGCTGGTGTCGCGCGTCACCGGTTTCCTGCGCGACATCATCCTCGCCGCGGTGCTCGGCGCGGGGCCGCTCGCCGACGCGTTCTTCGTGGCGCTGCGCCTGCCCAACCATTTCCGCGCGATCTTTGCCGAGGGGGCATTCAACGCCGCCTTCGTGCCGGCTTACGCGCGTGTCCGCGAGCAGGGCGGGGCGGCACGGGCGCAGGCGTTCGCCGACCGCATCTTCACCCTGCTGCTCGCGAGCCAGCTCGTGCTGCTCGCGGTCGCGCTGGTCTTCACGCCGCAGGTCATCGATCTTCTGGCGCCGGGCTTCTCCAGCGATCCGGGGCGTTATGCGCTCGCCGTAACCATGACGCGCATCACATTTCCCTATTTGCTGCTCATTACGTTGGTGACGCTCTACGGCGGAATCCTCAACACGCTGCACCGCTTCGCGGCGGCGGCCGCGGCGCCAATCCTGCTCAACATCTCGATCGTGGTGGCGCTCGCCTTCGCCGCGTTCTTCCCGACCGCCGGGCATGCGGCGGCGTGGGGCGTGCTGGCGGCGGGCGTGCTCGAGGCGCTGCTGGTCGGCGCCGATACCACCCGGGCCGGCGCGTTGCCGGCGCTGAAATGGCCGGAACTCGACGCCGACGTGCGCAGGTTCTTCGGCGCGCTCGGCCCGGCGGTGATCGGATCGGGCGGCGTGCAGCTCGCGCTGTTCGCCGACACCATCATCGCGAGCTTCCTGCCGGTCGGCGCACTGTCGGCGCTTTATTATGCCGACCGCATCGACCAGCTTCCGATCGGCGTGATCGGCATCGCTGCCGGCACTGTGGTGCTGCCGGAAATGGCGCGGCGCATCGCCGCGGGCGACGACGCCGGTGCGCTCAATGCGCAGAACCGCGCCGTCGAGTTCACGCTGCTGCTGTCTGTGCCCTGCGTGGCCGCATTCTTCGCGGTGCCGGATGTCATCATGCGCGGCCTGTTCATGCACGGCAAATTTACTGGCGCCGACGCGCAGGCCGCCGCTTCGACGCTGATGGCCTATGCCTTCGGCCTGCTGCCGTTCGTGCTGATCCGCAGCGTGGTCGCGACCTTCTATGCGCGCGGCGACACCGCGACCCCGGTCAAGGCGGCGCTGATCGCGGTCGCCGTCAACATCGCGTTCAAGGTTCTGCTGATGGGGCCGCTGGCGCAGGTCGGCCTCGCGCTCGCGACCTCGATCGGCGCCTGGATCAATTTCGGCCTCGTCCTGTGGTTTGCGGCGCGCGCCGGTTACGGCGGGGCTGACCAACGGCTGCGGCAATCGGTCGTGCGGCTTGCCGGCGCAGGCATTGTTCTTGCGCTGGCGCTGTGGCTGGCCCGCGGGCTGGTCATCAATGCGGTGACATCGTGGCATTCGTTCCACGAAGAAGCCGCATTGGCCGCGCTTGCTCTCGTCGGGGCCGTCGTTTACAGCATGACCATTCTTGCCCTGTTTGGCGCGCGCTGGGTGCGCACCCTGGGCCGTTCCGCTCGCGGCTGAAAAGTTGCGCAGTTGTGGGCATGGACTAAGCCTCACATGATCGTTATGGGGACGGGCCCGGACCGCCCCGTTTGTCGATTGCCGGTCGTCCCAGGATCAGTATGCTGCCCGTCCCCATGAATCGTTCCGCTGCATTCTGGCGTGATTCACGCCTCGCGATCTTGTTGACTGTCGCCGCCTTGATCACGGGCTGCGGCGAGCAGAAGCCGGCTGCCGGGGGCGGCGCGCCGCCGCCGCCGAGCGTGACCGTCGCCGAGCCGGTCAAGCGCACGGTATTTGACTACGATGAATATGTCGGCCGTTTCGTCGCGATCGATTCGGTGGAGATTCGCGCCAGGGTGTCCGGCTATCTCGACTCCGTGCATTTCACCGACGGGCAGATGGTCAAGCAGGGCGATCTGCTGTTCACCATCGACAAGCGGCCGTTCGAGAACGCGCTGGCGCAGGCGCGCGCCAACCTGGCGCTGGCGCAGTCGAATCTCTCCTATGCCGAAACCGATTTCCAGCGCGCCCAGCAGCTCGTCAAGGACAAGACCATCACCGAGCAGACCTTCGATCAGCGCGCGCAGGCCTATCGCAACGCGCAGGCCTCGGTCGCGGCCAACGAGGCGGCGGTCAAGAATGCCGAGCTCGACCTGCAGTTCACCGACCTGCGCGCGCCGGTGGCCGGCCGCATCGGCGACCGGCGCGTGTCGCCCGGAAACCTGATCGCCGGCGGCACCGGCGGCAATGCCACGACGCTGCTCGCCACCATTGTCTCGATCGACCCGATCCGCTTCGAGTTCACCTTCGACGAGGCCTCTTTCCTGCGCTATGAGCGCATCGCCAAATCCGGACAGGACGTCGCCAGCCGCGGCGCCAGCGTGCAGATCGCGCTCAAGCTGATTGACGAGAACGATTTCGATCATGTCGGCCGCATGGATTTCGTCGACAACGTGATCGACCGCTCGACCGGGACGATTCGCGGCCGGGGCCAGTTCGCCAATCCCAACGGCTTGTTCACCCCCGGCATGTTCGCCCGCGTGCGAGTCCCGGGCTCGGCGCCTTACGAAGCCCTGCTGGTCCCGGATGCCGCCATCGGCACTGAGCAGACCCGCAAGTTCGTGCTGGTCGTGGGCGCCGACAACAAGGTCGCGCAGAAATATGTCACGCTCGGGCAGGCGACGGCCGACAACCTGCGCGTCATCAAGACCGGCATCGGGCCGAACGACAGGGTGATCGTCAACGGCCTGATGCGGGCGCAGCCCGGCATGGTGGTCGAGCCTCATTCGCAGGGCCAGCAGCCGGCGGCATCGAGCGCCGCGGCGACGAAGTAGCGCCGATGCGGATATCGCATTTCTTCATCGACCGGCCGATCTTCGCCGCCGTCGTCTCGATCATCTTCGTGATCCTGGGCGCGGTCTCGTTCACGCGCCTGCCGGTCGCGCAATTTCCGGAGATCGCGCCGCCGGTCGTCAACGTCAGCGGTCAGTATCCCGGCGCCAGCGCCGACGTGGTTGCCTCGACCGTGGTCTCGCCGATCGAGGACCAGATCAACGGCGTCGAGAACATGCTCTACGTGACGTCGAACGCGACGGCGGACGGCCGCTTCTCGATCGCCGTGACGTTCGACCTCGGCACCAATCTCGACATCGCGCAGGTGCAGGTGCAGAACCGCGTCGCCATCGCCACGCCGCGCCTGCCAGCCGACGTGAAGAATATCGGCGTGACGGTGACGAAAAGCTCGCCCGACCTGATGATGGTCGTGCACCTGTTCTCGCCCGACAAGTCGCGCGATTCGCTCTACGTTTCGAACTACACCACGCTGGCGATCAAGGACGTGCTGACACGCGTCGACGGCGTCGGCTCGATCACCGTGTTCGGCAGCCGCGACTACTCGATGCGGGTCTGGCTCGATCCCGACCGCCTGCAATCGCTCAACATGACGGCCGGCGACGTTGTTAGCGCGCTGGCTGCACAGAACGTGCAGGTCGCTTCCGGTGTCCTCGATCAGCCGCCGGTCAGCAAGCCCGGTGCGTTCCAGCTTGCGGTGCAGACCCAGGGGAGGCTGTCCGATCCGGCCGAGTTCGGCAACATCGTGGTCAAGAAGACCGGCACCGCGGTCGTGCGCGTCCGCGACGTCGCACGGGTCGAGCTGGCAGCGCAGGATTACTCGTCGAACTCCTATCTCAACCTCGATCCGGCGGTGGCGATCGCGGTGTTTCAGCGCCCCGGCTCGAACGCATTGCAGACGGCCGATGCCATCCGCGCCACGATGGCCTCGCTCGCCAAGCAGTTCCCGTCCGGCATCGAGTACCGCATCGTCTATGATCCGACCCAGTTCATCCAGCAGTCGGTCGAGGCGGTGCAGGAAACCATCGGCGAGGCGATCATCCTGGTCGTCATCGTCGTCATCATGTTCCTGCAGACCTGGCGGGCGGCAATCATCCCGCTGGTCGCAATCCCGGTTTCGCTGGTCGGCACCTTCTTCCTGATGGCGCTGTTCGGCTTCACCCTGAACACGCTGTCGCTGTTCGGCCTGGTGCTCGCGGTGGGCATCGTGGTCGACGACGCCATCGTCGTGGTCGAGAACGTCGAGCGCAACATCGAGGCTGGCCTTGCGCCGCGCGAGGCCGCGCGCAAGAGCATGGACGAGGTCGGCGCGGCGCTGGTCGCGATCGCACTGGTGCTGGCCGCCGTGTTCGTGCCGTCGATCTTCATCACCGGCATTTCCGGCCAGTTCTACCGCCAATTCGCGCTCACTATCGCCGGCGCCGCGGCGATCTCGCTGGTCTGCTCGCTGACGTTGTCACCGGCGCTGTGCGTGCTGCTGCTCAAGCCGCACAGCGAGCAGCACGAGTATTGGTGGAGCCGGCCGATCCACGGCTTCTTCCGTCTGTTCAACTGGGGCTTCGACGCGCTGGCGCGAGGCTACGGCACGCTCGCCAGCAAGGTGGTCCGCATCGCCGTTATCATGCTCGTGGTCTATGCTGGCATCCTGGCGTTCGGCCTCAACGAGTTCCGCAACACGCCTGTGGGATTCATTCCACAGACCGACTCCGGTTATCTCGTCACCGTCATCCAGTTGCCGCCGGGCGCATCGCTGGCCCGTACCGATGCGATCAACCGGCGCGCGGTCGAGCTGGCGCAGGGCGTTCCGGGTGTCGCCGGCGCGGTCAATATCGTCGGCTTCTCCGGCGCGACTTTCACCAACGCCCCGAACGCCGGCGCCATCTTCTTCGCGCTCAAGCCGTTTGACGAGCGCGCCGGCGATCCGAAGCAGACTGCGGACGCGATCCAGTTCGAGCTGATCCGCCGGTTCTCCTCGATCGAGGAAGGCCTGGTGATCGCCGTGCAGCCGCCGCCGGTCCGCGGCGTCGGCAATGCCGGCGGCTTCCGCATG
>CAZNTY010000307.1:0-3107 GCA_964576085.1 uncultured Undibacter sp.
GTCCATCGTCATCAAGGCGGGCAAGGATGGCAAGATCCTCAAGCTCGCGCGTGGCGGCGACGCCCGTTACCTGCTCTCGGTCGATGCGATCATCTCGGTGGATCCGGGCGCCAAGGTGAAGGCGGGCGACGTGATCGCGCGTATCTCCACTGAAGGCGCCAAGACACGCGACATCACCGGCGGTCTGCCGCGGGTGGCGGAGCTGTTCGAGGCGCGGCGGCCGAAGGAAGCCGCGGTCATCGCCGAGGTCTCCGGCACGGTGAGGTTCGGTCGCGACTACAAGAACAAGCGCCGCATCACCATCGAGCCGTCGAACAAGAGCGACGAGCCGAAGGAGTATCTGGTCCCGAAGGGCAAGCACATCCACCTGCAGGATGGCGACGTCATCGAGAAGGGCGACTACATTGTCGACGGCAATCCGGCGCCGCACGACATCCTGGCGATCAAGGGCGTGGAAGAGCTTGCCGCGTACCTGGTCAACGAGATTCAGGAAGTCTACCGGCTGCAGGGCGTCGCGATCAACGACAAGCACATCGAGGTGATCGTCCGCCAGATGCTGCAGAAGGTCGAGATCGACGATGCCGGCGACACCGACCTGCTGCAGGGCGAGCAGCTCGACAAGGTGGAGCTCGAAGAGATCAACGCGCGGATGGAGGCCGAGGGCAAGAAGCCGGCGGCCGGTCATCCGGTGCTGCTCGGCATCACCAAGGCGTCGCTGCAGACCCGCTCGTTCATCTCGGCGGCGTCGTTCCAGGAGACCACGCGCGTCCTCACCGAAGCCGCCGTCAGCGGCAAGGTGGACACGCTCGAAGGGCTCAAGGAGAACGTTATCGTCGGCCGCCTGATCCCGGCCGGCACTGGCGCCACCATGAACCAGCTCCGCGAGGTGGCTGGCAAGCGTGACGCTCTCATTCTCGAAGAGCGTGAAAAAGATGCCGCCAAGGCCGCCGCCGCGGCCAAGACGGAAGAGGTTCCGGCCTTGCCGGCCGCCGAGTAGGCCGCGCTGGCAGGACGTATCTGCGAACCGGAAAGGCCGCCGTCCCGGCGGCCTTTCCATTTTTCGGAGCCGGGGGGAAGTACTCAGGAAAGCTCGATTTTTCCGGCGCTTTCGCCCTTGACGCGGCTGGATAAGGCCGATACATACGCGACACTTTTCGGCAGGCGGTGAGCATCGCCAGTCGGCACGGCCCGCACGTAAATCTTTGATTTATCTGAGATTTCCGTCGCAACGCCTCGACGAATGACGCTCAGACGCTGCCGCTGACAGCCATTGTCAGACTTGAAAGTGACGACCGCGGCTCTTTCAGCCGTACGGGTCGTTCGAAATGAAGGAGCGCCTCTGCCGCGCTTTGGCGGTGGCGCGGTTTTGTTTTGCGCGTGGGTCAAGAACCTCGCGTGAACACGAGTGGGGGCGAAAGCCCGGATAAGCCGGACCATGAGGTCCAAAACGCGCGGGCCCGCGAGGGCCCGGAATGAATGAAGGTCACGAAGGCGAACGAATGCCGACGATCAACCAGTTGATTGCGAAACCGCGCAAGCCGCTGAAGGCGCGCAACACCGCGCCGGCGCTGCAGTCCTCGCCACAGAAGCGCGGCGTCTGCACGCGTGTCTATACGACCACGCCGAAGAAGCCGAACTCGGCGCTGCGCAAGGTTGCCAAGGTTCGCCTGACCAATGGTTTTGAGGTGATCGGCTACATCCCTGGCGAGGGGCACAATCTTCAGGAGCACTCGGTGGTGATGATCCGCGGCGGCCGCGTCAAGGACCTGCCGGGCGTGCGTTACCACATCCTGCGCGGCGTGCTCGATACGCAGGGCGTCAAGAACCGCAAGCAGCGTCGTTCGAAATACGGAGCGAAGCGACCCAAATAGGGTCGCTTGGCGGAGATCCTCGGGCGAGCGCGCAGCGCGAGACCCGAGGAACTCGTGAGGCAAATTGAGAACCGGCAACGCCGGTGATGAAGAGAGATAGAAAGGCGTGGATGGCCGGGACAAGCCCGGCCATGACGAAAAGAGAAAATCGATGTCCCGTCGCCATTCCGCAGACAAGCGCGAAATCCTGCCCGATCCGAAATTCGGCAACGTCGTCGTCACCAAGCTGATGAACTCGGTGATGCATGCCGGCAAGAAGTCGGTCGCGGAGTCGATCGTTTATGGCGCATTCGAAGTGATTGAAGGCAAGACCAAGCAGAACCCGCTCACCGTGTTCCAGAGCGCGCTCGACAACGTGATGCCCTCGATCGAAGTGCGCTCGCGCCGCGTCGGCGGCGCCACCTATCAGGTGCCGGTCGAGGTGCGCACGTCGCGCCGTCAGGCGCTTGGCATCCGCTGGATCATCGAGGCGGCGCGCGGGCGCAACGAAAAGACCATGACGGAGCGGCTCTCGGCCGAGCTGCTCGATGCGTCCAACAACAGGGGAAACGCCGTCAAGAAGCGCGAGGACACCCACAAGATGGCGGAGGCGAACCGCGCCTTCTCGCATTACCGCTGGTGACCGGCGAACCCAGGACAGATTCAGAAAATGCCCCGCAGTCATAAAATCGAGGACTACCGCAACTTCGGCATCATGGCCCACATCGATGCCGGCAAGACGACGACGACCGAGCGGATCCTCTATTACACCGGCAAGTCCCACAAGATCGGCGAGGTGCACGAGGGCGCCGCGACGATGGACTGGATGGAGCAGGAGCAGGAGCGCGGCATCACCATCACGTCGGCCGCGACCACCGCGTTCTGGAAAGAGAAGCGCCTCAACATCATCGATACTCCCGGCCACGTCGATTTCACCATCGAGGTCGAGCGCTCCCTGCGTGTGCTCGACGGGGCGGTGTGTGTGCTCGACTCCAACCAGGGCGTGGAGCCGCAGACCGAGACGGTCTGGCGCCAGGGCGACAAGTACAAGGTTCCGCGCATCGTCTTCGCCACCCAGATGGACAAGATCGGCGCCGATTTCTTCACGGGCCTCGCCGACATCAAGACCCGGCTCGGCGCCAAGCCGGTCGCGATCCAGCTTCCGATCGGCTCGGAGCAGAATTTCAAGGGCCTCGTCGATCTGGTGCGCATGAAGGGCGTCGTCTGGGACGACGAATCTCTGGGCGCGAAATATCA
>CAZNTY010000308.1:0-9742 GCA_964576085.1 uncultured Undibacter sp.
TCGAGTCCGGGCTGGCCAGGACCGTGCGGTGGTATGTTCAGAATTCCGCCTGGTGGCAGGCGATTTTGCAGCGGGGATTCAAGCCGGAACGCATAGGGGTGGCGGCGGACTAGATGCTAAGGTGACGTCCGGAGCGATCCAAAAAGACGCGAGAAAATCGAGCGACGCTCACCGCTGTTTTGGGTCTTCGTGTAAATCGTCAGCCGAGAAGTTGGGAATATAAGTTATGTTGGGCCGTCTGGATATTGGTGCTTGGGCCAAGCGACGAAAAGCACCACTTGCTGAGCAGAAGCAGAGCGGGCGCCCGAATTTTCTGCTCGGCGTGGGGTGTCAAAAAGGCGGCACCACTTGGCTGTACGATTACCTGAAGTCCCATCCGGCGGTCTTAATGTCTCCGCTGAAAGAGATGCATGTTTTCGACGCCGTGTACCGGCCAGACTTGTTCAGCGGATTTTATCGTCAAAGGCTGTCAAATCTACATCGATTGCTGGCAGCTGCGATCAAGGCAGGCCAGTTGACGCCGCATAAGAACAAGGCGATCGCCCAGCGGATGAATTTTCTTCAAATCTATCACGACCTCACGAAGTACAATGATTATTTTTCTGATCTGATTGCCAAGAAACGATCCGGCAAACGGCCAGAGCTTATTGGCGAAATCACACCATCTTATTCGGCATTGTCCGCAAAGCATTTTGCCGAAATTCGTGACCTCCTCAAAAAAGATTTCAACGTGAAGGTCGTTTTCCTGATGCGTGATCCGATCGAGCGCATCCTGTCGGCTTATCGGATGGTTGAAAGAAAGCGCCGCGAGCGCGGCCAGCAAGTCAATTTGCCGGCGCAGGAGCAGTTCAAGGAGACCTACTCGGGCAAGCAGGAAGTCGCACGGACTTCCTATGAGAAAACGATTGTCGCTTTGGAATCCGCCTTCGAGCCTAGCCAGATATTTTATGGCTTCTACGAAACGCTCTTTAATGAAGCTGAGATGAAGCGCCTTTGCCGTTTCCTGGAGATCAATTACATCCCGGCAAATTTCGACAAAAGAGTGAATGCCTCGCCAGGGGGCGGCAAGCTCGATGCCGAGACGATAAAGGCGGCACGCATTTTCTATGATAGAACTTACAAATTCTGTGCGGAAAGGTTTTCGCCAGACTTCATCAAATCCATCTGGCGTCACTATTGACAGGTTCCCATATCGTCAAGGCCCTTGACGGAATGGATGGGATTGCCTATTTTCCCCAGCATTCCAACAGGAGGTCGTGAGCGATGAGCCAACCCGCCCCCAGAGCTCCAAAGTCCGCAGGCGCCGTCAGTGTCGGAGACCTCGCTTCGGTTGTCGCGGGCATGAGCCGCTTTTTGACGCGTATCGCAAGACTTGCGCCATTTGAGAAAGCGGGACTAGGGGTTGCGGAATGGTCGGCCTTGTCCGTCATTGCCAACAAGAGCGGCATCAACAACAGGCAACTCGTGGGTCTGTTGGGCGTCAGCGCGCAGCGTGTCAACCAGATCACCGATTCTTTGAAATCGGCAGGCTATATTTCACTCGCAGTAGCGCCTGATGATGCCAGGAAGAAAGTTATCTCTGTAACACCAACGGGAACTGCTCGCCTCAACGAATTAAACAGCAAACTCTTGCCGATCATCGAAGCAGCGATACAGAAGCGCCCCCAGATCCTCACGAGAGCAAATAGGATGATCAATATCACCTTGATGCGGATCGTGGCACGGCCGAAGAAATAGCACACGGAAAACGTTCGCTTCCACGGTGCCCGGATTTTCGGTTTCCATGAAGAGCAATCCGGTCGTTCAGGAAATTATCAGTTTTGGCACCGACATGCGTCGGTATCTCCAGCTCCTTGGTGCTCTATTCCGACGCGAGGAGGAGATCAGACGTCACGCTCCGTTGGAATCGATCTTGAACTTGCTGGAGCCGGTCCTGCTGATCGGCATGATCGAGGCGGCGCGGCATCTGACTGAAAGAGTGCCTGAAACATCGCCGCTCGGCGGCAATCCGGCACTGTTCTATATAACGGGTGTGGTTCCCCATTACTTTTTCGTCTATTTGTCGCGAGGAATGGGAGGTCCCATCCGCTCTTCGAGCCGACGCTTCTCCGTTGAGCGACGCCTTGACCACATCATTGTCAACGTCATCATCCGGATCATCGACTATGGGTTGCTTACGCTATTTGCGTTCAGCCTGCTGTATATTCTTGTGACAACTCAAGCCTTCCCGTCGGACTTTTCGCCGGTAATTGAAGCCTGGTTGGCCATGGCCGCTTTTGGTACCAGTTGGGGCATCATAAGCGTCGTGCTGAGCCGGATGTTCTGGCCATTCGCTTATTTTACTGGTCCGTTTAATCGCGCTCTGTCCATTTTTTCTGGCGTTTACTTTCTTGTTGATACCTTGTCGCCGAATGTTCGTTATTACCTATCTTTCAATCCAATGCTGCACATCATCGCTCTATTTCGCCAAGGTTTCTATCCCTTCTATCATAGCCTCCTGTTAAGCAAGGCTTACTTGCTCGGCTCGATACTCTTTTTTCTCATGTTTGCGCTTGTGTTCGAGCGGGTCACGCGTCGGACCGAAGGCTGATGATCATACTCGACAACGTCACCATGACGGTCCCGCGGCTGGTGGGATCGAGCAAGATGACGACACAGACCGTTCTGTCCGAGGCAAGTGTCGTTATTCCGACAGACCGTCGGATCGCCTTGCTCGGTCCATCGAACGAGAACAAGAAAAATTTCATCAATCTCCTCGGAGGATTGGGTTTGCCCCGGTCCGGCCACATCTTCAGAAAGGCGAATGTTTCTTTTCCGGTGGGACACTTGGGTGGCTTTGTTTCCGAGCTGCCGGTCCGTATAAATATCGAGCATATTGCCAGGCTCTATAACCTCGATGTGCATACCATTGTTGAATTTGTGAGGAACACGGCGCAGATAGGCCGGGCATTCGACGAACCCTTTGCGGCCTTGCCCGCGGCATCGAGAAAGCAGATTGGCTATATCATCGCCTTCGCTATCCCGTTCGACACATACGTCTTGATCAATCAGATTCCGCCCGGACGAAAGGCGCGCGATTCTGTGCCGTTTCAGCTTTTCGAGGAACGGGCGAAAACAGCGGGAATGATCATTCCTACCCAAAGCCCGAATTTTGCGCTGCGTAATTGTGAGATGGCTTTGGTTCTCCGCTTCGGCAAGCTGCGGCTGTTCGATGACGTCAAGCAGGCCTTGCTGGCATGCCAACTCATCAAGCCGTCCCGTTTGCGACAACATGCGCGGTTACCAGGCGCGCCTGCACACGTGGGTATTAGGAAAAAGCAGAAAACATCCTGACTGTTCCTTGCCCCATTCTGGACAAGCCGCTAAAGCATAATTTGCTACGTTCAAAGTGTGCAGTGGTCCCTTCATTTTTCGGAAGCGGACCGAGCGAAGAAAACATCTCAACTTATTTCATCGCGTTTAGCTGAAGAAAGCCCGGTTGCAAATGCGGCGTTTTTTCCTTCGTCGTCTTTGGCAGAAATCGGCCGACGTGGCAGCCAAGATCAGACCGCAAATTGACTTGGTGCGGGAGTGGAATTGGATTCGCACGGAACCCTTCGGTCCGGATCCTGACTCTGCAGCGCCGGGCACCGTCAATTGGTTCATACCTCCGATCAGCCGCGGCTCGGGCGGCCACACCACGCTGTTTCGTTTCGTCCGGTATCTCGAGCAGGCGGGATTCGATTGCCGCATCGTCGTTTGCAATGAGTATGCGCCCAAGACCGCTGAGCACGTCAAAGCCGATATCGACAACTGGTTCTTTCCTCTAAAAGCGCCGGTTTTCTATCATCCGTACCAAGACATCCCGCCTGCCGAGATCAGCGTCGCGACCGGATGGCAGACCGCTTATCCGGTGAAAGCCTTCCGCGGCACGCGGCAGCGGTTTTATTTCGTGCAGGACTATGAACCTTGGTTCTACAGTCCGGGTTCTACCGCTCTATTTGCCGAGGACACCTATCGGTTCGGATTCTTTGGCATCACGGCCGGGGATTGGCTGAAGGACAAGCTGCATCGCGACTACGGCATGGCGACCGAATCTTTCGGATTTTCCTACGATAGGGACGTCTACCGTTGCGGCCCGAAACGGGACGATACGCCGCGAGTCTTCTTTTACGCGCGGCCGCCGACGGCGCGCCGTGCCTTTGAATTGGGCGTGCTTGTTCTCGACGAATTTGCCAGGCGGCATCCGGAGGCCGGGATCATTCTCGCCGGATGGGATCTCGGCGAGTATCACATTCCTTTTCCGTCGCTGAAGGCGGGGCTTATCACGGTCACCGAACTCGCGGACGTTTATACGCAGTGCGACGCCGGGCTCGTTCTGTCGTTATCGAACCTGTCGCTGTTGCCGCTGGAATTGATGGCGTGCGGCTGTCTGGTCGTCAGCAACAAAGGACCGAATGTCCAGTGGCTTCTTGACGACAGTGTTGCGTTGCTGGCCGAGCCGCAGGTCGATGCGCTGGTCGATGCGCTGGAAAAGGCTGTCTATGACAGACCATATCACGATCGCGTCGTCGCGAATGCCCTCGAGCGGGCGAGAGCGACGAACTGGGACCGGGAAGGCGAGAAGGTGGCGGCCTTGTTCAAGAGTCGCAGCCGCTAGGCGCGACGACCGGCGCGTAGCGAATAGAACAGCTTTTTGTCGCGGGACAGCCGCACTCGCAGGAATTCCGGAAGGTATTTATGACGCGAGCCCAGTGAGTGGCCGGCGACGGTTGCGACATCCTTGAGCATGCGATGCAGGATTTCGGAGAGGCGGATGCCGTTCCGTCGACCCCATTTCCAGTCCGACAGACTTAATCCCGCGGCGGAATGAAGGGCCTCCAACGGGCCTCCGCCGAGCCGGTAACCGAACAAGCGGTTAAAAGCGAATGATTCGTCGAATGAGCGCTGCAACTGCTCGATAAAACCGTAGTCATGGGAGTGAAAGACGGTTGCGTTTGGTGAGAATGCCTTTTTCCAGCCGGCCTCGATGATCTTTTTGGCCCAGATCTGATCCTCGGCGAAGTCGACATCCGGGTAAGGGATTTGCTCCCACACGCTGCGGCGCACGCACGAATTATTGTCGGAGAAGAAATGAAGAATCTGCCGCCAGCCTTCATCCTTTTCATAACGTTCCGGATCCGTGGCGCGCGAGACAACCCACGGCAAATTGGCAAATCCATCGAAGTGCCGCTCGAGGTCGCGCCTGACAAATGCGCCATGGCCGGGGTAAGCGACATGCGGTCCGAACGCCCCCGCGATCTCGGGATCCTGCTCAATCGAACCGACGAGCTCGGCGAGCCAGCTGTCGCCGAAGGGGCAGGCATCATGCGTCAGCAGCGCGCAAAATTCTCCCTTCGCTTTCGAGATGGCGAGATTACGGGTGCGGCCGTGTCCGAATTCCGAGGGGCGGATCTCGATCAGCGTCACATTGGGCTGGCGGCGCAGGATTTCCGCAGTGCCGTCGGTGGAACCGCTGTCCACCACCACGATCTCAAAAGGCCATGCGGTCTTTTGCCCGCGCACGGCCGCCAATACGCCCGGGAAACTCGGCCCCGGATTTTTCGTCGGAATAATGACGGAGGCTTTCGGCGCGTCGGCTTTTTTTGCGGCGTCCACGGTGTCGTTGGTCCACGAAAAGTGCCGTCGTCCGGCACGATAATGCAGTCGCGATTTCTCTAAAGATTTCTCTCCACAACAAGCCCGATCTCTAGCGAAATTTGCGCAAGCATGCATCCTAATTCGACTTTTCAAGTAAAGAGGCAGGACCTATAGTCCCGCGCGAAGCTTTCTTCGAAAGAAGCAATGGGTTTAGATTTGGCCGATACTGAGGTGCATGGCGTAAAAGCGGCGACTGAGACCAACAGGCCTCTCCTCGCGACGACTTCCAAGCGCGCAACATTTGCCTTTAACAAGCCGTGGCTCGGAGAAAAAAAGAAGACGGTCATGGTGCTCGGCGTCGAGCGCGGCGGAACGTCCATGGTCGCCGGCATGCTGCGCGCCCTGGGGGTCAACATGGGCGAGCGCGTCGGCTTCAATCACGAAGACCCGCGATTTCTCGCCGACGATCTCGCGGTGTTGGGGCAGCGGATCAAGGTCCGCAACAAAGAGGCTGACGTTTGGGGCTTCAAGGTTCCCAAGCTCGTCCAGCATCTCGATTTCTTCGAATCCAATCTGCGCAATCCATATTATGTGATCGTGTACCGGAACATGCTCTCGGTCGCCGATAGCTGGCTGCAGCGCGGCGGCGGCACCGTGTTCGACGTGGTCGACCGTACCCTCGGTTACTACACGCGGATCATCGAACACTGCAAGAAGACCAGCCGGCCGGTACTGATGTTGAATTACGAGCGCGCAGTGGGGAGCGACGAGGGCCGCAACGAGACGGTGCGGGCGCTCGGCGATTTCCTGAGCATCGACGTTGACGACGACATGCTCGCGCGGGCGCTCGGAATGATTACGGGCGATGGTGCGGGCTACCTCAATCTGCCGGAGCACTTTTTTGCCGTGACGGCGACGGAAAGCATGCCCGAGCGCCGGTCTCTCGATTTGAATCTCCAGACGACGGACCTTGCCGGTCCGGATGGCTGGATCAATTTCGATGTTCTCAAGAAGAAGTTGGTCTTCAGTAATCCGGCTCGACCGGTGCTGCCAAGGACCTTCTGGCTGCGAATCGACCTCGACATCGAGTCGCGAATAGACATGTCGATTTGCCCGCTGCGCATTTATTTTGACTACATCGGCGCGTTCTTTCCGGCTCACTGCGCCCGCCCGCCGGTGCGGCGCGGCGTCAATTATTTCTTTGTCGAGACGAGCGGCAGGGCCAAGGCCTTCGCTTTGGGTCCGCTCGGCGTGCCGATGCGCATCCGTGCCCAAGCCGAGGCTTTTCAGGCCGAACCGGGCGATAGTCCCGTCGCGTTCGGACCCATTGCCGATAATCTGGCGCGGCCGGACGCCAGCGTCCTGTCACGCTGAGCGCGACGGTTCGATCTCGGCCCTCGTTTCGACAGTGGCGGCGAGGGCGGCCGGAGGGATGAGCGCGCCAATGACATTGGTGGCGAACCACGGATCGCTGAGGCCGAAGAAGGAGGGGCGTTTTCCGCTCGATTCGAATTGCAAGTGGAGACCCTCGGCGTAGGCACGCAAGCGATCGACCCGGGCCAGTGGAATCTTCAGCGGCAGACCTTTTCCTTGCAGAAAAAACAGGTGGCGATTGGTCACGACCACGTCGCCCACGATCTGGTCGTTCAGCAGGTTTTCGGGAAAATGGCTTTGACTGAGGATTTCAGGGCTGAAATAGCGGTCGCCGTTGGCGCGGGCGCCGTCGGTCAACTCTGCAATGCTGGTCGGCGGAATCCTCACCGCATAGACGTAATTGAAGACCCACAGCACCGTTTCATCCCGCGCAAATTTGAGCGGAACCGGACCGGTGATCGAGACGCAGTCCGGAATGATGCCGTTTCGGACGTCACAGACGATTCCTGCCTTTATGATCTGTTCGTCCTGGCCCAGGTCGCGGCCGGGAAAGAGATTGGCCAGGGTGTCATTGAGCGCCGTCAGGCGCTGAATTTCTGTGTTCGACAAGGGCCGCTCCCGGGTGACGCGGGCAATGGCCTCGCTGACTCCTGATGCACAGAGGGCGTGGAGGTCCTCCGTGCTGATGTAGGAATCCTTTGCAACGGCCTGTAGCAACTCGCCGAAGCGGTCCGGCGCGATGTCGCTATCGATGGCCTGTAACAGAAAACGCGGAATGGCCGCCAGCGCCTTTTGGTGGCGTTCGGCGCATTCCCGGTGCTCCTTGCGTAGCCATCCGGCGCTTTTGCCACAATAACGGCAACGGGGCATTGCCTCTCCTTTGCGGGCCATCCAATACAGGACGACCGACCGCGTTGGCTAGACTTGCTGGATCGCGGGATGCAGGGTCGCTGATCGGACGACGCACTGCCGCGGTTCAACCGCCGAATCGGCGCCGCTCCGCGAGAATTCGGGCAAGATCTTCCGCCGACGCACGGCCAAAAATCATCTCGGCAGACCGGATAATGGCGAGACCTTTCTCGTAGTCCGGCCTGATTTTGCCGTACTGCTTGAGATCGCGCAGGGCTTCCTGGCCGATCACCTCGCTCAACAGGCGGCTCATGCGATGATAGGCTTGGAACCGCTCGGCGGCCAGAATGTCTTGCATCGCATCGCCGCGCTTGATTGCCTCATAAAGCGCGATGGCGTCCCGCTCCTCGATGGACAGATCCTCGTCGGAGCGACGCTCATCCATGCCGCGGCGGCTTTCGGCATCGTAGAATTTCCGCTCGAATTCCTCGATCTGCCGGTCGTCCAGCTTGAAATCCAGGAACTCCGCGAAACGCGCAAACAAGGCAGCGCGGCTTTCAACCGTATGCTGGTCATTGTAATCGCTGACCAGAACATCATGGCCCTGTAACTGCTCGAGATAGGACAGGGTATTGAAAATCCAGAACAGGTAGGCCTTCTCCGGCTGGTCGGCATATTGAAACGGCACGACCTCCTTCTTGCTTCGCCGGACTAGGCTTTGCACGACGCCGCGTGGATGCCGATTGACAAAAACATGCCTGATATTGAGGCTGCTGGCGGCCTGTCGGGCGACAGTCCGCCAGAACGACAGGCTCACCGCGAGGCGAGGATCCTTGAGCAGCCCGTTTGCGACGTCGCCGTAGTTCTCCTTCAGCAGCGCAACGGCACGGTCGTAGCGCTCGGCTTGATGCGGTCGGTACAGCTCGGGGTCCACAGCCAGCGTATCCCAGCGCAGCCCCATGCTGTTCATGAGCCTTTCATTGAACTGCACGATGTCGAAGTTTTCATAATAGCCGTGCGCATTATCCTCGCGATTGGGACGAATCGAGGCCTTGCCGATCGAATAGCCGCAAAACGCCAGCATCGCGGCGGTTGTGCTCGTGCCGGAACGATGGACTCCGCAGACGAAGCACAGCGCGCTCACGGGCTATCTCCGGCCATTCGCAGCAGGCGCGCTGCCCGGAACCACCATCTGCGATCGATGTTGTTCAGTTTCGTTTCCAACCTTGCCAGCCTTGCCTTCAGCTCGTCATTTTCATTCTGCGCCGATTGGAGTCGGTCTTCGCTGCCCAGGCAGCGTTTCCAGAGCTCCTGATTTTCAGTCGTAATTTTCTCAAGCCTCTCTTCGGCCTCATGGCAACGCTTCCAGAGCTCCTGATTCTCTTTGACGAGATGGGTAAGGTTCTCGTCGATGTTGCGATTGCGCTGCAAAAGGCGCTGATTTTCGGTTGCGATCTCTTCCCCACGCTGCTCGCTTGAGTGACAACGTTTCCAGAGCTCCTGATTTTCTTCCGACAGGCGATCCCTGGTTTCTTCGGATTCCTGAAGGCGTAGCAGCAGCGTCTGGTTGTCCTTCAGGGCGCGATCAAGCTTCTCTTCGCTCGTCTGGCAGCGGTTCAGCAATTCACGGTTGTCCGCGGAAGCCCGCTCGAGTTGAGCTTCCGCGTTATGGCAGCGCGCCCAGAGCTGCTGATTTTCCGCTTTGACTCTCTCGTAATCCTTTGCGTCCATCCGCTCCCTGATGCTGCGTTCGGCTACCAGCAGGAATCGATTCTGAATCGGCAGCGCCGCTATCGGTCGATCGCGCCTGTCGATCTCTCCGTTCGTGGCCTTGTGGACGGCAGCCGGCGTCAACAGCAGGTCGTCCTCGATATGTTTTGCGAAAATGTCGCCGGTCTTG
>CAZNTY010000309.1:0-4461 GCA_964576085.1 uncultured Undibacter sp.
CCGGCGTCGCTGGCGCGGCCTGCGGAACCTCGGGGGCGGTGTCGGGGAGGCCGACGCCGCGCTTGCGCAGCGCATCGCGCACGCGCCAGAAGATGCCCTCCGGCGCGGCGAGAATGACGATGACGATGGCAAGGCCGTAGATGACGCCTTCGATGCCGGGAAACTCTGCGCCGAGTTGCGCCTGCAGGATCTGGCCGGTGGGGATCAGGATCGCCGAGCCGATGAGCGGGCCCCACACCGTGCCGACGCCGCCGAACATCGCCACCGTCAGCGCCTGGGCCGACACCAGCATGCCGAACACCGATTCCGGGGTAACCACGAGCAGCACCATCACGTAGAACGCGCCGATGGCGCCGGTCACCGCGCCGCTCAGCGCGATGGCGCGTAGCTTCCAGGCGAGCGTGTTGATGCCGGCCGCTTCGGCCGCCGCCTCGTTCTGCTTGATGGCGATCAGCGCCATTCCGAAGCGCGAACGCTCGACCACCTGGGACAGAACGACGATGGCGAGGGTCATGACGATGGCCAGCAGCGTGTAGACGCGGCCATCGGTGAACTGCATGTAGAGCACCGCGTCCTTGTGCTTCATCGGGATCGTCAGTTCCTGATACCCGAGCCACATGAAGACGTTCAGGATCGCCAACGGATAGGCCAGCATCGCCAGCGCGAAATAGTGGCTGCGCAGGCGGAAGGTGAGGGCGCCGATCAGGAGCCCGGCCGCGCCGCCGAGCACGGCGGCGATCGGAATGAGCAGCCACGGCGTCAGGTCGAAATAGATCTGCCCCAGCGCGGTGAGGTAGGCGCCGAGGCCGAAGAACACCGCGTGGCCGAAGGAGATGAGGCCGGTGTAGCCGCTGAACAGGTTCCAGGCGAGGCCGAACGAGGCCCAGACCAGAACCAGCGTCATCATGAGCTGATAGTAGGAATTGGTGACGACGAGCGACAGGCCGGCATAGACGACGGCGAGAATTGCGAGCGGCAGCAGAAAACGGAAACGCGCCATGCTCACGTCCTCTCGGTCACGCGGCCGAACAGGCCTTGCGGGCGCAACAGGACGATGAGCAGGAAAAACACGAAGATCGCCGAATTCTGCAACTGGGTCGGCAGCACCATGCTCGAAAGCTGCTGCACGATGCCGATGGTCATGCCGCCCCAGAACGCACCGATGATGCTGCCGAGACCGCCCAGCACGACGCCGGCATACATGATGATGACGTATTCGAGCCCGACGAAGGGGTGGAACGGATAGTTCGGCGCCAGCAGCCCGCCGGCCAGCGCCGTGATGCTGATGCCGAGCGCGAAGGCGATGCGATGGGCGAAATCGACGTCGACGCCGATGTAGGTCGCGGCCGTCGGGTCGTCGGCCGAGGCGCGCAGCGCCTTGCCGAGCCGTGTGCTGCCGATGATGAAGACGAGCGCGGCGATGACGAGCAGCGATGCCAGGGCTGCGAGCGCCCGCGCTTTGTTGACGAAGATCTCGATCAGGTCGCCGTACAGCGGGCCGATGATCCAGGCGCTGCTCGACAGCGGCGTGCGCACCGAAACCACCATCGAGCCGAACACGATCTGGCCGACGTTTTCCAGGATCAGCGCGATGCCGAGCGTGAGGATGAGCTGGGCGTAATGGCCTTCGCCTTCGAGCTGCGCCGTGCGCGTGCCGCTCACGCGTGAGATCACGAGCTGGTGGATGAAATAGCCGGCCACGAACAGCACCGGCCCGGCGACGAAGGCCGCGAAATAAGGGCCGATGATGTTGCCGAACACGCTGTTCACGCCCAGCGCCACGAACACGTAGTAGGCGGTGTACATGCCGAGCATCATGAAATCGCCCTGGGCGAAGTTGATGACCCGCATCACGCCGAAGATCAGCGCCAGGCCGACGCACATCAGGCCGTAGAGCGCGCCGAGCAGCAGGCCGGCCACCAACGACTGCAATACGTTTTCGACGAGCTGGGCGCTGAGCATGAATGCGCGCCCTTCAGATCGGTCGCTGCCGGCGGTCCGGCAAACATCCGCCTCGCCGGCTTGCGCCGGACCATGCTCGCAACATTCAGTCCTCCCCGTTTCTCGCCGTCGGCATTCTGCGGTGCCGGCGGGCCGGACGCGCCGGCCTTTGATGTCAGATTGACAGACAGGATTATCGGCTGTCAATGTAGGGCGTGCGGCTGTCGGCTGCGTTGGTGTCGCAGCCGGCCCGGGGCTGTGATGAATTGTCTCGTGAGAATCGCGCGCAGGAATTATTGGTCGCACACGGATTGTGAATGAGGGGCGCGCGTCCGGCGCGGAATGGATGACGATGAAGAACCCAGCTTCTCTCAGTCGTGCCGAGCTTGGTCGCGCCGCCGAGGCGGCGAGCATCATGCGGGTCGCCACGGTCGCCGCGCCAGTGCGCAGCCAGGTGGTCGAGATGCTGCGCTCGGCCATCACCAGCGGGCGCTTTGCGCCGGGCCAGCGGCTGATCGAGAAGGAGTTGTGCGACATGATGGGCGTCAGCCGCCCCTCGGTCCGCGAGGCGCTGCGTCAGGTCGAGAGCGAGGGCCTGATCGTCACCATCCCCAACCGCGGGCCGATCGTGTCGCGGCTGTCGCCCGCCGAGATCGCCAGCATCTACGAGATCCGGGGCGCGCTTGAGGCGCTGGCCGCGGAGCTGTTCGCCAAAAGCGCAAGCGACGAGCAGGTCAAGACGCTCGAGGAAGCGGTGGCGCGGCTCGAGGGCGCCTACAAGAGCGGCGACGTCGAGACGATCGTCGTCGCCAAGAGCCACTTCTACGACGTGCTGCTCGAGGGCTCCGGCAATACCATTTTGCCGACATTGTTCCGCACCATGAACGCGCGCATCACCCAGTTGCGCCGCGTCTCTTTGTCCTCGCCGAAGCGGGCGATCACCAGCCTGCGGGAAATCCGCGCGGTGCTGCGCGCGATCAAGCAGCGCGACCCCGATGGCGCGTTCAAGGCTTCGCTTCACCACGTCAGGGAAGCGTCCAAGGTGGCGCTCGCCTCCCTGACTCCCTGAATTCGACTTCCCGCATTCAATCGAAGGACCTGCAAATGACAGACAAGACACTTGGCTTCATCGGCGTCGGCCGCATGGGGAGCCACATGACGCGGCGGCTCGTGGCCGCCGGCAACAAGGTCGTGGTTTACGACGCCGACGCCCGCGCGCTGCAACAGGCGACCGCGTCCGGAGCGAGCGCGGCAAGCTCCCCCGTCGACGTTGCCTCCCAGGCCGCGATCGTCATGACCAGCCTGCCGACACCCGACATCGTCAAGGCGGTGGCGCTGTCGGAAAACGGCGTCGTGCACGGCAAGACGGTGAAGATTTTCATCGACCTGTCGACCACCGGTCCGAAGGTCGCGAGCGAGGTCGCCAAGGGCCTCGAGGAGAAAGGTATTGTCGCGGTCGATGCGCCGGTCAGCGGCGGGCCGGCCGGAGCCGAGAAGGGCACGCTGGCGGTGATGGTGTCCGGTCCCAAGCGGCTGTCGAACGAGCTGACGCCGATCCTCAGCGTCATCGGCAAGGTGTTCTGGGTCGGCGAGCAGCCGGGCCTCGGGCAGACCATGAAGCTCTGCAACAACCTGCTGTCGGCGACCGCGATCACCATCACTTCGGAAGCGCTGGTCATGGGCACCAAGGCCGGGCTCGATCCGGCCGTGATGCTCGACGTGATCAACGCCGGCAGCGGCCGCAACACCGCCACTATGGACAAGTTTCCGCGCTGCGTGCTGCCGCGCAAGTTCGATTTCGGCTTTGCCACCGACCTGCTCTACAAGGACGTGCGGCTGTGCCTCGAGGAAGGCGAGCGGCTCGGCGTGCCGATGATCGTCGGCAACGCCGTGCGGCAGCTGGTCGGCATCGCCAAGGCGCTCAAGGGGCCGGGCTCCGACATCACGGAGATCGTGCAGCCGGTCGAGCAATGGGCCGGCGTCGAAGTGAAGTCGCCCGGCCAGCGGTGATCCATCATGAGCGCTGACGACACTTACGAGATCTATGCGGTGCATTACGGGCATCACGACCGCCCGGCGAGCGACAACTACATCGGCGGCGACCCTCACGACGTGAACCAGCCGCTCGACTATTACGTCTGGGCCATCGTCGGGCAGGGCCGCACCTACGTCGTCGACACCGGCTTCGACGAGGCGATGGGCAAGAAGCGCAAGCGCACGCTGGTGCGGCCGATCACCGAGGGCCTCAAGGCGGTGGGAGTTGCGCCCGACAAGGTCGAGGACGTGATCGTCTCGCACCTGCATTACGATCATACCGGCAACTACGACGCGTTTCCGCGCGCACACTATCATCTGCAGGACACCGAGATGGCCTACGCCACCGGGCGCTGCATGTGCCACCCGGTGCTGAAGACGCCGTTCGAGGAAGAGGACGTCGTCGCGATGGTCCGCAAGCTGTTCGCCGGCCGCGTCAGGTTTCATGACGGCGTCGACGAGCTGGCGCCGGGCATCACCGTGCAC
>CAZNTY010000310.1:0-3267 GCA_964576085.1 uncultured Undibacter sp.
GGACCAGTCCATGCCGAGCAGCCAATGGCAGGCGGCGGCGACGGCGGCCGTCGTGAACACCACGCAGCCGATCGCCAGCAAGGCGATTGGGCGCAGGTTGAAGCGGAACTCGCGCCAGCTCATCGACACGCCTGCCGCATAGATCAACGGCGGCAGCATCACCAGCAGCACCAGCTCCGGGGCAAGCTCGACCGCGGGCATGCCGGGGATCAGCGCCAGCGCGACGCCCGCGACCACCAGCAGGATGGATGGCGGCAGCTTCAGCCGCTGGGCCGCGACGGCGACGGCGACCAGCACCACCAGCAGAAGCAGGACGAGTTGGATGATGTCGGTCATCGAGCAGAGGCCCCAAACTGCTCCTGATCTATTTCTGGATGATACCCGCCGCAATATTGACGGTCATCGCGATGAACGCGGTGGTGAAGAAGAATGCCAGGGCGCCGTGCGCCACGACCATGCGGCGGATCGCCTTCTGCGTCACCGCGACATCCGACACCTGGAACGTCATGCCGATGACGAAGGCGAAATATACGAAATCCCAGTAGTCGGGCTCGTCGTCGCCGGGAAACGTCAGCCCGCCCCGCAGGTTGCCGCCGTAGTAGTCGTGGGCGTAGTGCAAGGCGAAGATCGTGTGGATGAAAGTCCAGGACAGCACCACGGTCGCGACGGCCAGCATGCCGTATAGCGCGTAGTGCGGGTTGGCGCGTTCGATCACCGCAAGCTCGGCGAAGATCGCGCCCAGGCTCGCCATCGACGCGGCGGCGGTGAGGACCAGGATGGCGGACGCGCCTTCGTCCTGCGCCGCGGCGTTGCGCTTCATCTGGCTGACGGAGGCGCACCGCGCCATCGAAACGGCGGCGGACACGAGGAAGATGATGACGCCCACGTCCCAGCCGATCAGCGCGCGGGTGATCGGCGTGGCCGGTACGACAAGCGCGGTGACGATGCCGATCGCGATGCAGGCCATCAGCCGCCGGTGCCCCATACCGACCCGCACGAGGTAGGCATGGCGCTTGGCCGGGCTGTTCATGGCAAAGTTATGCGCGCCGCTCGGCGACGAAGTGGGCGGCGTCTTTGAGAATTGTCGCGTCGGCGCCGAACGGCGCCAGAGCGCTTTCGGCATCCTTGACGAGTTGGGCGAGACGCGCGCGCGCGCCGTCGATGCCGAGCAGGTCCACCAGGGTCGCCTTGCCGAGCGCCGCGTCCTTCCCCGCGGCCTTGCCCAGCGTCGCGGCATCGCCTTCGACGTCGAGCAGATCGTCGGCGATCTGGAATGCCTGGCCGATCACCTGACCGTACCGGTTGACCGCGTCGCGCTTGGCCGGCGGCGCGCTGCCGAGGATCGCACCGGCGGTGCAGCAGAACTTCAGGATCGCGCCGGTCTTCATCGCCTGCAACGTCAGCACGTCGTTTTCGTCTTGCGCCTGGTCGCTCTTGCCGAAGCGGCCCTCGGCCGCGAGATCGAGCATCTGGCCGCCGACCATGCCGCCAAGGCCCGCGGCGCGGGCAAGGCCGGTCACCAGCGCGATACGCACGCTCGCATCCGGATGCGTCTCGGGACGCGCCAGCACATCGAAAGCGAAGGTCAGCAGGCCGTCGCCCGCAAGGATCGCGGTCGCCTCGTCGAACTTCTTGTGCGCGGTCGGCCGGCCCCGGCGCAGATCGTCGTTGTCCATCGCCGGCAGGACGACAAGGACCAGCGAATAGCAATGCACCAGTTCGACCGCAGCGCCCGCCATCAGCGCCTGCTGGCGCGGCACGCCGAATAGCGCCGCGGTCTCGACCGCAAGAAACGGCCGCAGCCGCTTGCCGCCGCCGAGGCTGGTGTAGCGCATCGCTTCGACGATGCGATGCGGCCGCGCGATCTCGGCCTCAGCCGGTGCGGCCGACAGCAACCGATCGAGCAGTTGCTCGGTGTCGTTCGCTGCGGCGTTGAGACGCGCGGCAAACGAAGCGTCGGGGTCCTGGGTCTTTGTTGCAGTGCGTGACATCGGAGGAATTGTGCTTAACTCGCGGGCAATGACAAGCTCTGGTTCGGTTCGCAAAACCGGCTTTCGTCTGCTGCGCTGGGGGGGTGCGGTGCTCGCCGTGGTGCTGCTGATGCCCTATGTGCTGGCGCCGCTCTACCGCGTGATCGATCCGGTGTCGACTCTGATGGTGGCCCGCTGGATGACGGGCCGGCGGGTCGATCGGACTGTGGTGCCGCTGGACCGCGTGGCGCCGGTGCTGGCGCGCTCCGTGATCGCTTCCGAGGACGCCCATTTCTGCACCCATCACGGCATCGACCTGGGGGAGCTGAAGGCCGCCTGGGAGGACGCCGATGACATTTCCGAGGTCCGCGGCGGTTCCACCATCACCCAGCAGACCGCCAAGAACCTGTTTCTCTGGAACGGCCGAAGCTTCATCCGCAAAGGCCTGGAGTTCCCGCTGGCGCTTTGGATCGACCTCACGCTGCCCAAGCGCCGCATCATGGAGATTTACCTCAACATCGCCGAATGGGGGCCCAATGGTGAATTCGGCGTGGAGGCCGGTTCGCGCTACGCGTTTGGCAAGCCGGCCTCGCAGGTTTCGGCCGGCGAGGCGGCGCTGCTGACGGCCATGCTGCCCAATCCGAAGCGGCGGAGCGCCAAGGTGCCCAAGCCGGGGGTGCGCCGCGTTGCCGGCATCATTCAGGCACGGGCGGCCCGCTTTGCCAGCCTCGACGCCTGCCTGGGGACGCGAAAAGGGGTCTAGCCTTCACGGGGGGCTTCCTCTATAAGCCCGGCTTCCCAGCGGTTTTTACGGTCCGGCGTGCTTGCGCCGTCGAGATTTCAAGGAGATTCCCCATGGCCGTGCCGAAGAAAAAAACCTCGCCTTCGCGGCGCGGCATGCGCCGGTCGGCGGATGCGCTCAAGCAGCCGAGCTACGTCGAGGACAAGGATTCGGGCGAGCTGCGTCGGCCGCACCACATCGACCTGAAGACCGGTATGTACAAGGGGCGGGCCGTGCTGAAGGTGAAGACCGAGGCGTAAGCGCCAACCACGGCAGGCGGCAGGGGAGGATCGGCCATGTACTTGATCGGTTTTCCGCTGCTGGTGGTCCCATTCGCGATCTACAACATGATCGCTTTTCTCACGCCCGTGGCCTGGACCGCGAACGTCCTGACCATCCACCTGATCTCCGGCCAGGACTGGACGGTGACGCCCGAAGACATCCTGCTGGCGATCACGATCCTTTTGCTCTGCGTCGAGGTCATCAAGGCGAGCCGGATGGGAGTCCGCGGCCTGA
>CAZNTY010000311.1:0-3195 GCA_964576085.1 uncultured Undibacter sp.
GCTGATGTGTTGCTGCGCGAACACGAAGACGTCGTTCCACAGCCGCGCCTCGAGGTGGCTTTCGAGCTTGGGCAGGTAGAAATAGGGTCCGCTTCCGGCGGCGGTCGTCTTCTGCGCGTTGTGGAAGAAATAGAGGCCGAAGTCGAACAGCGCGGCCGAGATCGCCTGACCGTCGACTTCAAAATGCACCTCGTCGAGGTGCCAGCCGCGCGGCCGCACGATCAGCACCGCCCGTATCAGGCCGACCTCGTAGTGCTTCCTGCTCTGCGGATCGGTGAAGGCGATCCGCCCGGCCCAGTAGTCCTTGAGGTTGATCTGGCCCTCGATGCAGTTGGCCCAGGTCGGCGCATTGGCGTCCTCGAAGTCCGCCATGTAGTGGGTGGCGCCGGAATTGAGCGCGTTGACGATCATCTTGCGGTCGACCGGGCCGGTGATCTCGACGCGGCGGTTCTGCAGGTCGTCGGGGATCGGCGAAACCTGCCAGTCCTGCGCGCGCAGCTCCGCAGTCTCGGTGAGGAAGTCCGGCAGCGCGCCGGCGTCGTAGCGTCTCTGCTTCTCCTCGCGCGCGGCCAGCAGCGCCTTGCGGGTGGCGTCGAACCGGCGGTGCAGCGCGGCAAGAAAAGCCTGCGCCTCCAGCGTGAGAACTTCGTCGTAGCGCGCGCCCATGTGGCCACGGATCGTGACGCCATCCGCGAAGAGCGGCTCCGGCTCCGGCGTGACGATGTCCGGCGCCGCCTCGACCGGTTGCGCGATGCGCTTGAGCCTGCGCGCCGCCCGGCCCGCGGCCCTGCTGATCTGCTCGCCGATCGCCACGGCGCGCGCACGCGCCTTGGCCGCCCGCTCCGCCTCCCTGGCGGCCTTCTTCGCGGCCACCGCCGCGGCCTTCTTCGCCGCCAGTTTCGCCTTGCGCTCCGCTTCCCTGGCCTTGCGGGCGGCGATTTTGTTTCGCCGCGCCTGCGCCCTGGCGGCTTTCGCCGCCTTGACCTTGGCCTTGCGGGCGGCGCGGGCCTCCTTGGCTGCGGCCGCCGCGGCCTTGCGCGCCGCGAGCCTCGCGGCCTTCGCCGCTTTCGCCGCGGCTTTCTTCGCGGCAGCCTTGTCCTTGGCGACCCGGCCCGGTGTCGTTTTTTTCGCGGCTTTTTTCTTTGTCGTCTTTGTTTTCCTGGTTTTCTTGGCGGCCATCAGGTCTTCCGAGTCTCGGGTCCGGCAAAAATCTTGAGAAAATGATCGATCAAGCTCGTCTGTTGCGGCGGCTTGGTGCGCGCTGGGCGCTTCTGCCCTGTTGCGGCTTTTTTTGCACCTGTCTTTGGCGGCTTATTGGCTGGTTTTTTCGCGGTCTTTTTCGCGCTCGCCTTCGCCGGTTTCGCCATCGTCCCCTCCCCGTTTTAGGCCGGGACCGTGGCGCGCGCCTCGCGCACCGCGTCCGGCATTGTCGCCTCAACGTCTTTCAGCGCCGCCGGCTTCGGCCCGCCGGTCGCCCAGTCCAACAGTTCAACGGTGTGCACGACCGGCACCTCGATCGCCGAGGCGATCTGGGTGATGCAGCCGATGTTGCCGGCGGCAATCACGTCCGGCGCGACCCGGCGGATGTTGGCGACCTTGCGGTCGCGCAGCACGCGCGCCAGCTCCGGCTGCATGATGTTGTAGGTGCCGGCCGAGCCGCAGCACAGATGCCCTTCCGGGATGTCCTTCACCGTGAAGCCGGCTCGCGACAACAGCTCTTTCGGCTCGCGCACGACCTTCTGCCCGTGCTGCAGCGAGCAGGCCGAGTGGTAGGCGACGGTGAGCGGCGGCGCACTCGCCGCCGGCAGGTCGAGGGTCGCGAGATACTCGCTGATGTCGCGCGCCAGCGCCGCGACCCGCGCCGCCTTGCCGGCATAGGCCGGGTCGGTGCGCAACATGAAGCCGTAGTCCTTGATCGTGGTGCCGCAGCCGGAGACGGTGACGAGGATGGCGTCGAGGCCGTCGCCCTCGATCTCGCGGGTCCAGGCGTCGATGTCGTTGCGCGCATAGGCGAGCGCCTCGCGCTCGCGGCCCATGTGATGCACCAGCGAGCCGCAGCAGGCCTCGCCTGCCGCGATCACCACCTCGACGCCGTGGCGGTTGAGGATGCGGATCGCGGCGTCGGTGGTCGACGGCGACAGCACCGGGTTGACGCAGCCCGACAGCAGGGCGACGCGGCCGCGCCGCATTCCTTCGGCCGGGAACACCTTGCCGACCCGGTCGGCTGGCGGGGCCAGATGCCCGCGCGGCGTCAGCCGCAGCATGGCAGCGAGCCGCTTGAGGCCGAGCCCCGCGAGGACCGGCGCGAAGGGCCGCGCGACGAGGCCCGCGACCAGCGCCAGCCGGAAGCGGCCGGGATTGGGCAGCACGCGCGCCAGCAGTGCGCGCAGCGCGCGGTCAAACAACGGGCGCCTGTAGGTGCGCTCGATATGCTCGCGCGCGTGATCGACGAGGTGCATGTAGTGGACGCCGGCCGGGCACGTCGTCATGCAGGCGAGGCACGACAGGCAGCGGTCGATGTGCTTGACCACGTCGCGCGTCGCCGCGCGCGAGTGCTCCAGCATGTCCTTGATGAGATAGATGCGCCCGCGCGGCGAATCGAGCTCGTCGCCGAGCACGACATAGGTCGGGCAGGTCGCGGTGCAGAAGCCGCAATGCACGCAGGCGCGCAGGATCTTCTCGGATTCGGCGACCTGCGGGTCGAGCAGCTGCGTCAGGGTGAAGTTGGTCTGCATGCCGGCCTTTCAATCGTCATGACCGGGCTTGTCCCGGCCATCCACGCCTCAATAGTTGAAAAGAAAGGCGTGGATGCCCGGCATAAAGCCGGGCATGACAACAACTATAGCGCGTTCTGCCATTCATACCCCCGCCCACATGCGGCCCGGGTTGAGCACGCCTTTCGGGTCGAAGCTGTCCTTGACGCGCTTCTCGAGCGCGGCGACGGCCGGCTCCTGCGGCTGGAACACCGGGACCGAGGCGCGCACTGCGACCGGGGCGCGGACCAGCGTGGCGTGCCCGCCGCAGGCGGCGACCGCGGCGCGGACCGAGGCCGCGTCGGGCTCGTCGGCGAACGGCATCGCCGCCCACACCAGGCCGCCCGCCCAGTCGTAGACGATTTGCGCCGCCGGGGTGATCTGCGCGACAATTTTGTGGCCCTGCCCGGGCGCGGTCGAGATGCGCCACAGCGGCCGGCCG
>CAZNTY010000312.1:0-3561 GCA_964576085.1 uncultured Undibacter sp.
GACCGGTGCCACGTCGCCCGCCACGACGCGAATCTCCGACAGCACACCGGCCGTAGTGGACGGCACTTCCATCGACACCTTCTCGGTTTCGATCTCGAACAGATTGTCGCCCGGCTTCACCGCTTCGCCGGCCGACTTGAACCATTTGGTGATCTTGCCCTCGGCGACCGTCTCGCCGAGCTGCGGCATCAGGATGTCCATTCAGCCGCGCTCCATCTTGGTCATCACCGGGCCGCGCCGAAGGCGCGTGACCCGGTGATCCCGATTCCGTTGGCATGACCTTGCGTCCCTAAACGGGATGGCCGGGTCAAGCCCGGCCATGACGGTATTGGGCATTACCAGCTCACCGATACATATTGCGTCTCGAGGAATTCCTTCATGCCTTCGGCCGCGCCTTCGCGGCCGAGGCCGGACTGCTTGACGCCGCCGAACGGCGCCGCCGGATCGGAGACGAGGCCGCGGTTGAGCCCGACCATGCCGAATTCGAGCTTCTCCGAAACCCGCATGCCGCGCGACAGGTCCCTGGTGTAGAGATAGGCGACCAGGCCATACTCGGTGTTGTTGGCGCGCCGGATCGCCTCGTCCTCTGTCTTGAAGGCCTGGATCGAGGCCACCGGGCCGAAGATTTCCTCGTTCAGCATCTTGGAATCGTCGGAGACGTTGGTGAGCACGGTCGCCGGATAGAAGAAGCCCGGGCCGTCGGGCGTCTGTCCGCCCGTCAGCACCTTGGCGCCCTTCTTCACCGCGTCGTCGACCAGCTCGATCACTTTGTCGCGGCCGTCCTTGTTGACCAGCGGACCGAGATTGACGCCCTCGTCGAGGCCGTTGCCCATCTTCAAACTGCCCATCTTGGCGGTGAGCTTCCTGGCAAACTCGTCGTGCACCTTCTCATGAACGTAGAAGCGGTTGGCCGCGGTGCACGCCTCGCCCATGTTGCGCATTTTCGCCACCATGGCGCCGTCGATCGCCGCATCGATGTCGGCATCCTCGAACACGATGAACGGCGCGTTGCCGCCCAGCTCCATGGCTGGCTTGACGATATTGTCGGCAGCTTCGTGCAGCAGCTTGCGTCCAACCTCGGTCGAGCCGGTGAACGACACGACCCGCACCCGTGGGTCGTGCAACATCTCGGACACCACCTTGCCGGATGAGCGCGAGGGAATGACATTGATGACGCCCGGCGGCACGCCGGCTTCCTGCATGATCGGCATCAGCGCGAGCATGGTCAGCGGCGTGTCGGAAGCCGGCTTGAGCACGACCGGGCAGCCGGCAGCGAGCGCGGGACCGATCTTGCGCGTCGCCATCGCCGCCGGGAAGTTCCACGGCGTCACCAGCACGGCGATGCCGGCCGGCTTGTGCTGCGCGACGATGCGGGCGCCCGAGGCCGGCGCCATCGAGATCTGCCCGATGTTGCGCACCGCCTCCTCGGCATACCAGCGGAAGAACTCGGCGGCATAGGCCACTTCGCTGCGCGAATCCGGCAGCGCCTTGCCGTTCTCGAGCGTGATCAGCTTGGCGATCCGTTCGGCGTCGCGCATCGTCAGGTCGTAGGCCTTGCGCAGGATCTCGGCGCGTTCGCGCGGCTTCTTCCTGGCCCAGCCCTCGAACGCTGCTGCCGCCGCATCGACCGCCGCCCGGGCATCATCGACCGTCGCGCTGGCGACCGAGGCGATTCTGTTCTCGGTCGCCGGGTCGATCACGTCGAAGCGGCTGCCGTCGGATGCTTTTTTCCACTGGCCTCCGATCCACAGATCGGTCGGTACGTTGGCGAGCAGGTTGTCGTATTGGGCCATGATGCTCTCACTTTCTTGTCCCGGGCGCAGCGCATCGTGAAACGATGCATCGCAGAACCGGGACCTTCACAATTCGTAACGGTCCGGATCAGCGATGCACCGTTTCGCGCCGCATCGCATCCGGGACAACTCAACTTCCCAGCGTCCGCCTCACCGTCTCGACGATCCGCGCAGGCGTCGGCAGGATCGCGTCCTCCAGAACGTCGGCCGCCGGCAGCGGCACGTGCGGCGTGGTGATGCGCACCGGCGGCCCGTCGAGCTCGTAGAACGCCTCGTCCGCCACGATCGAGACGATCTCGGCGCCCCAGCCGCACAGCCGCGGGTTCTCCTCAACCGTGAACAGCCGGTGGGTCCGCGCCACCGAGCCGAGAAGGGTCTGCGTATCGAGCGGCACCAGCGAGCGCACATCGATAACCTCGCAGTCGATGCCGTGTTCCGCCTTAAGCATCTCTGCAGCCTCGACGGCGCGCGGCACCATCAGCGCCAGCGCGCAGATGGTGGCATCCTTGCCGGGCCGCACGATTTTCGCGGTGCCGAGCGAGTCGACGATCTCGCCGTCCTCCACCTCGCCTTTGGTCGGATAGAGCGACTTGTGCTCGAGGAAGATCACCGGATCGGGATCGCGCACCGAAGCAGCCAGCAGCCCGATCACATCACGTGGGTTGCTCGGCGCCACCACCTTGAGGCCCGGGATCATCATGCACCAGTTCTCGACGCTTTGACTGTGCTGCGCGCCGAAGCGCGAGCCGGCCCCGTTGCCCGTCCGCACCACCAGCGGACATTTGAGCTGGCCGTTCGACATGTAGCGGCTCTTCGGAAATTCGTTGGCGATGTAGTCGAAGCAGACCGCGAAGAAGTCCGAGAACATGATCTCTGCGATCGGCTTGAGCCCCGTCATCGCCGCGCCCATCGCGGCGCCGAGGATGGCCTGCTCGGAGATCGGGGTGTCGCGCACCCGCAACGGCCCGAACTGCTCGTAGAGGCCGACCGTCGCCTTGAACACACCGCCGGCCTTGGCGACGTCCTCGCCGAGGAACACCACGTCCGGGTCGCGCGCCATCTCCTGGGCGATGCCGCGGATCACCGCGTCGCGATAGGTGACCTCGGCCATCTCAATTCCTCCATGCCCAGCCGCCGTCGGCATAGACATCGGTGGTCAAAATATCCATCGGCGGCATCGGCGCCGCCTTGCAGCGCTCGGTGGCCGCATCGACGACACCACGCACCTCGGCGTCGATGCCGGCGATGGTCTGGTCGCTGATGCCAAACTGCTTCAGCCGCTCTCGGTAGATCTTGATCGGGTCGCGCTGTTTCCAGCGTTCAAGCTCGCCTTCCGGCCGGTACTTGGCCGGATCGGCGCGGGAATGGCCGCTGTGACGGTAGGTCAGGCACTCGATCAGCGACGGCCCCTGCCCGGCACGCGCTTTCCCATAGGCTTTCTTCGCCTCGCGATAGACCACGTCGGCGTCATTGCCGTCGATTACGATTTTCTCCAGCCCGTAGGATCCGGCGCGGTCGCCGGCCGGGTGCGGCACCGCCGTTACGTCGCCGATCGGCGTGTATTCCATGTAGAGATTGTTCTCGCACACGAACACCACTGGCAGCTTCCACACCGCGGCGAAGTTCAGCGCCTCGTGAAACGCGCCGATATTGGTGGTGCCGTCGCCGAAAAAACACACCGAGACGTCCTTGTGACCCTTGTACTGCGCGCGCCAGGCGGCACCGCAGGCGATCGGCAGATGCGCGCCGATGATGGCGTAGGACCCCA